>NZ_JAGIXF010000002.1:0-224679 GCF_021483755.1 Burkholderia sp. WTPI3
CGGCATCGCGCTATGCGCCTCCCGTCACGCGCAACACTTCCTCGAGCGACGTCGCACCGGCCGCGAGCCAGCGCTCGGCGTCGTCGCGCAGCGTGCGCATGCCTTGCGCGCGGCCCGCGGCGAGAATTTCCGCGTCGGCCGCGTTGCGGTGGATCAGCGAGCGGATCGCGTCGTCGATCACCAGCAGCTCGTACACGCCGCGCCGGCCCGCATAGCCCGAATGCCCGCACTTCGCGCAGCCGACCGGATGCCACGCGGTACGGCCTTCTTCCTGCCGTTCTTCCTTGCACACCGGGCAGAGCTGGCGCACCAGACGCTGCGCGAGCACGCCGAGCAGCGACGACGCGAGCAGGTACGGCTCGACGCCCATGTCGGTCAGACGCGTGACCGCCGATGCCGCGTCGTTGGTGTGCAGCGTCGCGAGCACGAGGTGGCCCGTCAGCGACGCCTGCACCGCGATCTGCGCGGTTTCGAGGTCGCGGATTTCGCCGATCATGATCACGTCCGGGTCCTGACGCAGGATCGAACGCAGCGCACGTGCGAAGGTCATCCCGATCCGCTCGTTCACCTGCGTCTGGCCGATGCCGGACAGGTCGTATTCGATCGGATCCTCGACGGTCATGATGTTGGTCGTCGCCGTTTCGAGCCGCGACATCGACGCGTACAGCGTCGTCGTCTTGCCCGAGCCGGTCGGCCCCGTTACCAGCACGATCCCGTGCGGGCGGCCGATCAGCTTGTCGAATTGGCCGAGCGTGTCGCGGCCCATCCCGAGCGCTTCGAGGTTCAGCCGCTGCGCATCCTTTTCCAGCAGACGAAGCACCGCACGTTCGCCATGCCCGGTCGGCAGCGTCGACACGCGCACGTCGACCGGCCGGCCGCCGACGCGCAGCGTGATGCGGCCGTCCTGCGGCAGGCGTTTCTCGGCAATGTCGAGTTGCGCCATGATCTTGATCCGCGAGATCAGCGCGCCGTGCAGCGCCTTCTTCGGGCGCACGACGTCGCGCAGCGTGCCGTCGACGCGAAAGCGCACGACCGACGCGTTCTCGAACGGCTCGATGTGGATGTCCGACGCCTGTTCGCGCGCCGCTTGCGTGAGCAGCGCGTTGATCATCCGGATGATCGGCGCGTCGTCTTCCGATTCGAGCAGATCCTCGACTTCGGGGATGTCCTGCATCAATCGCGACAGGTCGACTTCGCCTTCGACCTCGCCGACGATCTGCGCGGCGCTGCCGTCCTGGCGCGCGTAGGCCTGGTTGATCGCCTGCGCGAGCTCGTCGGCCGGCACGCGGTGCACGGAAATCGAGCCGAAGTTGCGGGCGATTTCCGCGAGCGCCGCGTCGCTCGTGCGTTCGCTGATCCACACCTCGAGCGTGTCGTCGAGCTGGTGCGCGATCAGCACCTGGCCGTTCTTCGCGAAGCCGTACGGCAACAGGCGAGCGGCGAGCGGCGACGGCGGCTGCCGCTCACCCGGCGCGCCGTCTGGGGCGGAGGACGCGCGCACGTCGCTCACTGCGAGACTCCCGGCGTGGCGGTCAGCGGTTGTTGCGGCACCGACTGCTGCGGCACGCTCTGCGGCTGCACGGGCGTCTGCTCCGGCATCGGCTGGGCCGGGACCGGCACCACCTGTCGCTGCACCTGCTGACGGCGCATCTTGTCGAGATCGAACAGGTTGCCGGCCGGCGTACCGCCCTGGCTCGGGCCGAGCGGCATCGGCGGGACGACCGGATCGTCCTTGTCGCGCATCACGTTGTTGTCCGACTTGTATGCGCCCGTCACGCCCTGGACGTAGTCGTAGCGGTTGGCCGTGACTTCCTGAGCGGTATTGCGATCACTGATGATCACCGGGCGCAGGAACACCATCAGGTTGGTTTTCTGGCGTTGCTTCGATTCCGAACGGAACAGCTGGCCGATCCACGGAATGTCGCCGAGCAGCGGTACCTTGCTGTTCGATACCTGATAGTTGTCCTGCATCAGGCCGCCGAGCACGATGATCTCGCCGTTGTCGGCCAGGATCGTCGACTGGATCGAGCGCTTTGTGAAGGTCGGGCCGGTCTGCGCGCTCGTCGTGCCGGCGACAACTGCCGAATCCTCGGTATAGAGCTGCAGCTTGAGGATCCCGCCGTCGGTAATCTGCGGCTTCACGTGCAGCGTCAGGCCGACGTCGCGCCGGTCATAGGTGTTGAACGCGTTACTCGTCGTGCCGCTCGTCAGGTTCGAATACGAACCGGTCGCGATCGGCACGTTTTCGCCAACCACGATCTTCGCTTCCTCGTTGTCGAGCGTGACGAGGTTCGGCGTCGACAGCACGTTCGCGTCGCTCACGCCCGAGAAGTACTGCAGCAGCGCACCGAGTCCCTGCACGCCGAACATGTTGTGCAGCCAGCCGATGTTGAGGCCCTGGTTGAGCGTCGACAGATTGGCCGCCAGGCCGGCGCCGGTGGTACCCGAGGTACCCGTCGTCAGGTTGATGATGCTGTTGCCCGCCACGTTGCCGGCCACGGCCGCCAGGTTCGTGCCGCCGAGGAACTGGCCGCTCGCCACCTGCCACTGGATCCCGAGGTTGCCCTGTGTCGTCGAGTTCAGCTCGACGATCAGCGCTTCGATGTAGACCTGCGCACGCCGCGCGTCGAGCTGGTCGATCACCGAGCGCAGGTTCCGGTAGACCGGATCGGATGCAGTGATGATCAGCGAGTTGGTGGCCGCGTCGGCCTGGATCATCCCGCCCGGCTGGTTGTCGTCGCTCTTGTCCTTGTCGCCGCCGAGCAGGCCGGCCGTGCCCAGGCCGCCGCTGCCCGACGAGCCGCTGCCGTAGGACGACGAAGACGAGCTGCCGAGGCCACCGGATGGCAGCGGCGGGGTGCCGGACGTGCCGGTCGAGAAGTTGCCGCTCGACGACGAGCCACCGCTCTGGTTGAAGCTGTTCGCATCGTTGGATGACGCCGACGAGCCGCTGTCGTTGCCGCCCTTGCCGAGCATCCCGCGCAGCGTCTTCGCGAGCTTCACCGCATCCGCGTTGCGCAGCGGCACGACGTGCATGTTGCCGGGCACAGCGCTCGGCGCGTCGAGCTGCTGCGCGAGGCGCTTGGCGGCAGCGAGGCGCGCGGCGCTCGATGCGCGCAGCAACAGCGAATTGGTACGCGGGTCGGCCGTGACCGACACCTTCAGCGTCGCATCGCTGTTGCCGATCGCGCCCGGATCGAGCATCTTCTGCATCTGCGCGGCGAGGTCGATCGCGTTCGCGTTGCGCAGCGGCACGACCTGGACCTGGGCGCCCGCGGCGTTGTCGACACCCGCGATGATCCGCGCGATGCGGCGAACGTTGTCCGCGTAATCGGTGACGACGATCGTGTTGTTCGCCGGGTAGGCGGTGACCGTGTTGTTCGGCGAGATCAGCGGCCGCAGCACCGGCAGCAGGTTGTTCGCCGATTCGTTGTGCAGCTCGAACACCTGCGTGATGACCTGGTCGCCGCGCGCCTGCGGCGTGTTGCCGACATAGGTCGGCACGCCCTGCAGCTTCGCGTCGGCCTCGGGCACGACCTTCAGCACCCCGTGATCCTGCACGAGCGCGAAGCCCTGCATACGCAGCGCCGACTGCAGCGTTTTCAGCGCCTGGTCTTCCGGCACCGACCGTTCGGCAACGAGATTGAGCTGCCCCTTCACGCGGGGGTCGACGATGATGGTCTTGCCGGTTGCGGCGCCGATCGCCTTGGCGACCTGGTCGATGTCCGCATTCACGAAATTGAGCGTGACCTGAGCGTAGGCGGCCTGCGAGACGATGATGCCGGCGGCGATCAGGGTCGTGGCAACGCGCCGCATAACGAAGCGATTTCTTGTCATGGATGAATGGGTCGATGCCGGCTCAGGCCACTTCCGGCGGTAGTGCTGGGATCCAAGTCCTAAAGGCGCGACATTAGCAGTTTTTCATGTCCGAAATATCACATTGATCCGAGGACTGTCTCACATACGACATGTACCCGGCGCAGTGTATGTGATATGTAAGATTGGACGCCTGGTCGGCATTCCGGTCATCGCCGTCGATTTGCGATGAATCGACGCGGAAATACGCTATAACCGGGCTGCCGTCTTCCCGTATGTCGCGACGTGACGGACTGCCGGTATGATACGGGCGGCACGTTTCTCGTCGCACGAATAAAGAACACGGGTTTTCCCGACCCTCACGCAATTTCCTTTTCGTTTCCGCACCATGAACAGACGGTTCGCTTCGATCGCGCTGATCGCCGCCGGCGTATGGTTTGCCTGCGGAAACGCGCGCGCGGATTGTTTCGACGAGGCCGCCCGGTACCAGAAGGTCAATCCGCTGATCCTGCGTGCGATCGCGTGGCAGGAATCGCGCAACCGGCCCGATGCGCTGAACAAGAACAACAACGGCTCGGTCGACTACGGCCTGATGCAGATCAACTCGATCCACCTGTCGACGCTGTCGCGCTACGGCATCGGCCGCGACACGCTGATGGAGCCGTGCAAGAACGTCTACATCGCCGCGTGGCACTTGCGCCAGAAGATGAATCGCTACGGCAACACATGGCAGGCCGTCGGCGCCTATCATTCGGAAACACCGTCGCTGCGCGACAAGTACGCGCGGCAGATCGCCGGGATCCTGACGCAGTGGAAGCTGCTTCCGCCCACCCGGTGACGCCGCGCCGCATCGCGCGCTGACGCGGTGCCGCTCGGCCGGCGCGCGTTTGATGCACAATGCGGGCTCACGCCGCAGTTTCGCCCGGCCCCTGGCCGATCGCGCCCCCTGAAGGGCGTCGCGGCTGCTTTTTCATTTTTTCCGTTGGTGCATATCGCTATGAATCCGGCAATGAACCAGCCGTTGCCCGTCACCGTGCTGTCCGGTTTTCTCGGCGCCGGCAAGACCACGCTGCTCAAACATATCCTCGCGAACCGCGCGGGCCTGAAGGTCGCCGTAATCGTCAACGATCTCGCGGCGGTCAACATCGACGCATCGCTCGTGCGCGATGCGCAGGCGCTGTCGCAGGTGGAAGAGCGTCTCGTCGAAATGTCGAACGGCTGCATCTGCTGCACGCTGCGCGACGACCTGCTCGTCGAAATCCGCAATCTCGCGGCGGACGGCCGCTTCGATGCGATCTTGATCGAGTCGACCGGCATCGCCGAGCCGATGCCGATCGCCGAAACCTTCACGTTCGTCGACGACGACGGCGCATCGCTGGCGAGCGTCGCGCGGCTCGACACGCTCGTCACGGTCGTCGACGCGTTCAATTTTCTGCGCGACTACGGTTCGGACGATGCGCTCGCTGCGCGCGGCATCGCCGCGTCGGACGAAGACGATCGCACACTCGTCGAGCTGCTGATCGAGCAGATCGAATTCTGCGACGTGCTGGTGATCAACAAGGCCGATCTCGTCGGCGCGGACGAACTCGCGCGCCTGCAGCACATCCTCGCGCGGCTCAATCCGCGCGCGCACCAGGTCGTATCGACGTTCGGCAATGTGCCACTCGCCGAAGTGCTGAACACCAGCCGTTTCGATTTCGACGAAGCCGCGAACGCGCCGGGCTGGCTCGCGTCGCTCGATCACGATCACACCGATTGCGACGATCCCGACTGTCACGATGCGCATCATGCGCACGTGCACGGCGAAGCCGACGAATTCGGCATCGGTAATTTCGTCTACCGTGCGCGCCGGCCGTTTCATCCGGCGCGACTCTGGGCGCTTCTGCATCGGGAGTGGCCGGGCGTGCTGCGCAGCAAGGGATTCTTCTGGCTCGCGACGCGCAACGACATCGCAGGTTCGCTGTCGCAGGCGGGCGGCGTATGCCGGCACGGCCCCGCAGGCCTCTGGTGGGCCGCGCAGGATCGTGCGGAATGGCCGGACGATGACGAGCTGCTCGGCGAAATTCGTGCGGAATGGCAGGGTGATCTCGACGACCGCTCGGTCGGCGATCGTCGTCAGGAACTCGTGCTGATCGGCATCGGTCTCGACGCCGACGCATGGCGCGCGAAGCTCGACGCGTGCCTGCTCACCGATACGGAATTCGCGCTGGGCGCCGAGCAATGGAGCGCATTCGACGATCCGTTTCCAGCGTGGGACGTCGACGCGCACGACGACGAAGATCCCGGCGACGCGCAGATCGTGCACGCGTAACGGCCGGTAAAAACGGCTCGCGTAAAACAACCGTCAATTCTTGCAAGACGGGCGCGGACTGTGGCAAAAATGCCGCGCGCGCCCAACAAAAAACCCGCCGAATGGCGGGTTTTTTTTGAACAGGCGCTGGTTTAACGCTTGTTGACGGCGTCCTTGAACGCCTTGCCAGCCGTGAACTTGACCGTCTTGGCTGCCGGGATCTTGATGGTTTCGCCGGTCTTCGGGTTGCGGCCCGTACGTGCTGCGCGCTTGCCCGAACCGAAGCTGCCGAAGCCGATCAGCTGAACCGCATCACCCTTCGACACGGCCTTCTTGATGACTTCGAGCAGCGTGTCCAGCGTTTCGCCGGTTTGAGCCTTGCTGGCGCCCGTTTGGGCGGCGACGGCGTCGATCAGTTCCTGTTTGTTCATTAAGGTTCCTTTTTCAGGTTAGGTTGACACGAACAGCGCGAACGCGCCGATTATACGTGCGCGAACCGTGCCGTCGAGAGTCTGACTCCAACGGCACAGCGCCGAATCCTGGCCCGCGCGACGTGCCGTCCGGCTTGCCGGAGGCCACCCCGCGGTACGGCGTTGCTATGATAGCGCAGCGCAAACCCAATAACGACAAGGGTTTCAAAGATTTTCATCGGTATTTCGCCGAATGAATCGTCGATTGCCCGTTTTTTGACCTGCGCCAACCGGACAGGATACGCAGCCGGGTCCGCCCGCGCGCAACGCCGTTGGTTTTTGCCAACGGCGTCGCGGACGCCTCCGCGCAATCCCTTGCCAGGCTTGGCTGCCACGTTTTTTGTTTCGCATGCCCGACCGACTCGTTCCCGCCACGCTCGCCGTTCGCGACGACGGCACGCTCGTCTCGCCGCAGTACGGCGACCTCCATCGCGACGCGTCGTGCGCGCTCGCACACGCGAATCGCATGCTCGCCGGCAACGGGCTGCCGGCCCGCTGGCACGGCAGCCGCACGTTCACGATCGTCGAGACCGGGTTCGGCGCGGGCGGCCGCTTCCTCGCGACCTGGGCCGCATGGCGTGACGATCCGCAGCGCTGCGAGCGGCTGCATTTCGTCGCGGTCGAACCGCATCCGTTCTCGCGCGACGACCTGCGTCGTGCCGTTTCAAACATGGCCGAGTGCGCAACCATTTCGGAGAACGTATCGACGTGCGCCGCTGCACTCGTCGACGCGTGGCCGATGCTCGTGCCCGGCCTGCACCGGCTCGAATTCGACGCCGGGCGTGTGGTGCTCACGCTCGCATTCGGCAATGCGCAGGACCTGCTGCAACGGCTCGTCGCGCGCGCCGATGCGTTCTATCTTGGCCATCGCGCATCGGCCGGGCATGACGATTCGTTGTCGGCCGACGTGATTCGCGCGCTCGCACGCATCGCCGCGGAAGGCGCGACTTACGCAACGCATTCGCACGACGACACCGTGAAACATGCACTCGATGCATCTGGCTTCACGCATCGAGACGTCGACGATTGCGCAGGCGAACAGGCGCTGCGCGTCGGCGAATATGCACCGCGCTGGCACATGCGCCGGCACGAACCGCCGCGCGCGTTGCCGGTTTCCGAGCGCAGCGCGATCGTGATCGGCGCGGGCCTCGCAGGTTGCGCGGTGGTCGAACGCCTCGCCGCGCGCGGCTGGGACGTCACGCTGATCGAGCGGCACGAGCGGATCGCGAGCGAGGCGTCAGGCAATCCGGCCGGCGTATTCCATCCGTTGATGACGCGCGACGACAACATCGCGAGCCGGCTCACGCGCACCGGTTTTCTGCATGCGCTCGCACGCTGGCGCGCACTCGAAGCGGCCGGTCATGCGTTCGCGCGCAGCACGCACGGAATGATCCATCTCGCGGAATCGGCCGACGATTTCATACGGATGCGCGACGCATTCGATGCACTCGGCACGCCATCCGACTACGCATCGCTGCTCGATACCAACGCCGCGCGCGCGCATCTGAACCTGCCGGTCGCGCATGGCGGCCTGCTGTTTCCGCAGGGCGGCGCCGTGTGGCCGGCCGGGCTCTGCGCAGCGCAATTCGCGGCCGCCGGCGAGCGCGCGACACTTGTCGCCGGCACCGAAGTCGCACGGCTCGAACGGCACGGCGACGCATGGCGTGCACTCGATGCGGCGGGCGGCACGCTGGCCGAAGCGCCGGTCGTCGTGCTTGCGAACGCGGGTGACGCCGTGCGGCTCGCAGGCCTGCGGCATGTCGCGGTACAACCGGTGCGCGGTCAGCTCACGCTGCTGCCGCCCGGCAGCACTGCGCCACTGCCATGCCCGACGATCGGCGACGGTTACGCGGTGCCCCTCGACGACGGCACGCTGCTGATCGGTGCGACCTTCGAGCCCGACGACGTCGATCCCTCGATGCGCACCGCCGGACATATCGATAACCTCGAGCGCGTCCGGCGTCTGCTGCCCGGCCTGATCGGCGATCTGCCGGCCCCGGATGCGCTGCGCGGTCGCGTCGCGTTCCGCTGGGTCGTCGCCGACCGGGTGCCGCTGATCGGTCCGCTCGCCGACGAAGCGCAGGCCGTCGCGAATGCACGCTCGCTGAGCGGTGCGAAGGCGCGCGACCTGCCGCGCACCGCCGGTCTCTACGGCGCATTCGGCTACGGCTCGCGCGGCCTCGTGTGGGCCGCACTCGGCGCGGAGCTCATCGCGTCCCAGCTCGAAGGCGAGCCGCTGCCGCTCGAGCGCGAACTCGCCGATGCCGTCGACCCGGCGCGGTTTCTGATCCGCGCATTGCGAGGTCGTCACATCGGCTGACACCTACCGGCCGATTGGTCGGTCGAATCCTCACAGTCTTCCTATTTTTTCGTGCAAGGTTATCCACGCAGCGCTGTGGATAACCGCGCAAAATCCGCACGCACTTCGTGTGCAATCACAGTGGACGTAAACTGGGCAACTCGGCACAGCTGTGAAGCGGCCCAAAAGTTGCTCAACTCAAACCTCTGTGAGCAAACAGTCTGTGCAACGGGTTATGGCAGCGCCAACACATTGATCTTGCTACGTAAACCAGAGTTATCCACAGAATCGAGCCTGCTTTGTTAACTCCTACTACGTATATATACGGATAAACCTTTGAAACCAAAGACCTGTGATGCCTCACAGCACCGCAAGTCGATTCAATCGGTTCCAGAGCGAAAAAGCTGTGGCACAATCGGTTTCCTTCGCGTCAGTTCGGCCAAGCGCCGGACATGCTTCAACGGAACGGTCGGCTCGTTTTCGAATCTGAATCTTCGAGACTGCGTAGTCCGTTCACACACCAGGCCGACAATCCAGATCGGCAACCTGAACGACATTTCCGCCGGATGGCGGAACAGGCGAATCCCATGTCTCGCCGTCGTCGACCACAACAATCACATTCGGGGCGATACCCAGCCGGCGCGCATCTCATTTCTGACGCTTGACCCCGCGTCGCTGGCGGTTGCTTCCAAAGGAGAAGTCACCACGATGAAGTCGGCGTTCTCATTCCTGCCCAACTGGCCGCTGTCGCCGGATGCCGTGTTCTGGGCCGGGCTCGCGTTGTTTGCGGCCGGTCTCTGTGGCGAGCTGTGCTATCGCGCGTGGCGGTTGCCGCGCATTACCGGTTATGCGGTGATCGGTCTCGTCGCCGGGTCGTTCGGATTCGGCGTGATCGATTCGAGTACCGACGAAACTTCGCGGCTGCTGATGAATGTCGCGCTCGGCCTGCTGCTGTTCGAGCTCGGCAGTCGCCTCGACCTGAAATGGATTCGTCGCAATCCGTGGCTCATCGCATCGAGCCTCGCGGAGGCGACGCTCACGTTCGTGCTCGTGCTGTTCGTGATGCTCGCGCTCGGCGTGTCGGGCATGGTCGCGCTCGTGCTGTCGGCGATCGCGATCGCGACGTCGCCATCGATGGTGATCCAGCTGAAGACCGAACTGCGCGCGGAAGGGCAGGTGTCGCAGCGTCTCATCACGCTGACCGCGCTCAACAGCGTGTACGCGATCGTACTGACCAAGCTCGTGACGAGCTGGCTTCACCAGGAAGCGTACGGGAACGTTTTCGCGACGATCCTGCAACCGCTTTACCTGATCGTCGGTTCGTTCATCGTCGCGTATCTGGTCGCGCGCTCGTGCAACTACCTGTTCCGCCACATGACCTCGACGATGCGCGACGAGCATTCGTTCGTCGCGCTGTTCGGCCTCGTGATGCTTGCGATCGCGGTTGCCCAGGCGCTGAAGCTGTCGACGCTGCTCACGCTGCTGCTCGCGGGCATCATCGTGAAGAACCTGGAAGCGCGTCCGCAGCTGTGGCCGGAGCATTTCGGCACGGCCGGCTGGCTGCTGACGGTGGTCCTGTTCGTGCTGACGCTCACGTCGTTCACGTGGGGCGACATCGCGCTCGGCGGGCTGTTCGCGATCGCGCTGATCGTCACGCGGCTCGCCGCGAAGCTGGCCGGCGTCGTCGTGTTCGCGAAGCCGAGCGGGCTCGGGATGAAGCAGGGCGTCGCGCTCGGCATCGCGCTCACGCCGATGTCCGCGCTGTCGTACCTGCTCGTCGACGACACCTACCAGCTTTATCCGAATTTCGACCCGCACCTGCGCGCGATCGTGATGTGCTCGATCGTGATCCTGCAGCTCGTCAGCCCGTTCGTCGTCTACCGATGCCTGTCGGCGGTCAGCGAACGTAGCGACAGAAACTGATTCCGGAACCTGCCATGGCACTCGAAACCTTCGTCAATTCCGAACCGTTCACGTTCGGTGTCGAACTGGAGATCCAGGTCGTCAACACGCACAACTACGATCTGACCAAGGCTGCATCCGACCTGATGCGCCTGATTCAGGGCGAAACCTTCCCCGGCAACATCACGCCGGAAATCACCGAGAGCATGATCGAGCTGTCGACCGGCATCTGCCATTCGCACGAGCAGGCGGTCAGCGAGCTGCATGCGATCCGCGACGTGCTCGTGAAGGCGGCCGACCAGCTCAACGTCGGACTCGGCGGCGGCGGCACGCACGCGTTCCAGCAATGGAGCGACCGGCAGATCTACGATGCGCCGCGCTTCCAGTACATCTCGGAGCTGTACGGCTATCTCGCGAAGCAGTTCACGGTGTTCGGCCAGCACGTGCACATCGGCTGCCCGGATCCGGACAGCGCGCTGTTCCTGCTGCACTCGATGTCGCGCTTCATTCCGCACTTCATCGCGCTGTCCGCGTCTTCGCCGTTCGTGCAGAACGTCGACACCGGTTTTCATTCGGCGCGCCTGAACTCGGTGTTCGCGTTCCCGCTGTCGGGCCGAGCGCCTTTCGTGCTGACCTGGGACAGCTTCGAGGAGTACTTCACGAAGATGGTCAACACGGGCGTCGTCAACTCGATGAAGGACTTCTACTGGGACATCCGCCCGAAGCCCGGCTACGGAACGATCGAGGTGCGCGTGATGGATACGCCGCTGTCGGTCGACCGCGCGGCGGCGATTGCGTGCTACATCCAGACGCTCGCGCGCTACCTGCTGACCGACCGGCCGCTGAAGCTGTCGGAGGACGACTACCTCGTCTACACGTTCAACCGGTTCGAAGCGTGCCGCTTCGGGCTCGAGGGTACCTGCGTCAATCCTCAGACGGGTGAGCGCCGCACGATCGCCGAGGACATCCTCGACACGCTCGACCGGATCGCGCCGCATGCGGCCGCGCTCGGCTCGCGCGCGGCGCTCGACGAGATCGGCGCGCTCGCGAAGGCGCGCGTCAACGACGCGTCGTGGTTGAGAACCGTTTTCAAGCAGGAAAAATCGCTGAACGAGACGGTTCGCCAGCAGTGCCTGCGCTGGCGCGAATGAAAATATGTTTTGCAGATTACAGGCTCGACCGCGCGGCGATTCGCTGGACGACGGTCGACGCCGATTCGGCCCGATCGTGTTGCCAATCGTCCTGAAATTCTGTGGATAACCGGATATTCCGCTTCAAAGTCAATGCTCTGCGGGCTGGATAACCCGGTGGATCCGGGCCGCCGGCACGGCGGCCGATCCGAACAGGAAAATGTTTTCGTGTCCCGCCGCACGGCCCGCGGACATTGCAGGCACAACGAAAAAAAACGGTTATCCAGCGATTTTCCACAAAATGAAGGGGATAACTTAGCTGTGCGATTTTCCGCTCTCGCTTAGAATGTCGGCTTTGCGGACACCGGAACGACGCGTGTCTCACCGGTCGCCGCGAACGCGACCGCCGCGTGTGCCTCGCGACGGCCGTGTCGACGCTCTTCAACGGGCGTCTGTTTTGAGATAGACATTCGATCTCCACACTACGGCTGCTCGGCAATCCGGGCGGCGGCAAAGCGAAAAGACTATGAGCGAAGGCGTTTACGGGAATCAGGCTTCGGGACGTGTGACCCACAGCCTGCTGCGGTTGAGTACGGCCATGCGAAGCCAGGCATGGGATTGGGCGGAAGGCGCGGGCCTCACGCCGACGCAGGGCGAGATCCTGGTGCTGCTGCTGCAGCGCAAGGGCCCGATGCGGCTCGGCGAGATCGCGCGCGAGACGCAGCTCACCGCCGCGACCACCAGCGATGCGGTCAGCACGCTCGAGACGAAGGGGCTCGTCGAGAAGCGTCGTGCGCTGGACGACGGCCGCGCACTCGCGGTGCGCCTGTCGGCCCGCGGCCGTACGGCGGCAAAGAAGGCGCTGCAATGGCCGGAATTCCTGACGAAGGCGGTCGGCAAGCTGGGCGCGGACGAGCAGGGCACGCTGTATCGCGCGTTGCTGAAGACGTTGCGCGAACTGCAGGTGGCCGGCGTGACGCCGCCGCAGCGCATGTGCCTGACGTGCTCGTCGTTCCAGCCGGGCAAGCCGTCGAAGAAGACGCTGCACCATTGCGCGACGCTCGACATCTCGATGGCCGACAGCGATCTGCGTCTGGACTGCTCGGTGCACGAAGAAGCCGACGCGGCGACGCAAAAGAAGACCTGGAAGATTTTCGCCGGCTGACGTCCGTCGATCGACCGGGAGGCCGATGATGAACGCTGAAGTAGTGGCGATCCGCCATGTGCATTTCGAGGACCTCGGCAGCTTCGAGCAGGTGCTCGGGGAGCGCGGCCGTCGGGTGCGTTACGTCGACGTCGGCTCGTCGCGCTTCGAGGTGCTCGACGCGCTCCAGCCGTCGCTGTTCGTCGTGCTCGGCGGCCCGCTCAGCGTGTACGACGATGCGCAGTACCCGTCGATCGCGCCGCTCGCGGCGCTCGTGCGCCGGCGCATCGACGCGGGCCTGCCGATCCTCGGCATCTGTCTGGGGGCGCAGTTCATCGCCCGTGCGCTCGGTGCGCGCGTCTATCCGGCTGCGCAGGTGGAACTCGGCTGGGCGCCGCTGACGCTCACCGACGCGGGCCGCGCGTCGCCGTTGCGTCATCTCGATGGTGCTGCGACGTCGATGCTGCACTGGCACGGCGACACGTTCGATCTGCCGGGCGGCGCGATCCATCTCGCGTCGACGCCCGTGTGCCGCCACCAGGCGTTCGCGTGGGGGCAGCATGTGCTGGCGCTGCAATGCCATCCGGAAATCCGCGCCGACCGCTTCGAACCCTGGCTGATCGGGAACGCAGGCGAGATCGCGTCGACGCCCGGTATCGACGCGCGCCAGTTGCGTGCCGATACCGCGCAGCATGGTCCCGTGCTCGAGACGGCCGCGCGGCGCATGTTCGCGGAGTGGCTCGACAGCGTCGGGCTTTGATCCCGCCCATTCCGGACTGAGCGTGACCGGCTCGCATTCGGGCCGGCTTCGCCGTGCATCCCGTGTCGCCGTCGGCCGTGTGCCGGCCCCGACCTGACCATCCGCTTACTGCCGATCCGGTCGCCAGCACGCTTGCAGGCTGCGTGCTACGCTCGTCTGCTCTTTCCCCTTCCTGGCGAGCGGCATCCATGACTGCGCTGTTTTCCCCGTTCACGCTGCGCGGCGTGACCCTTCCGAACCGTATCGTGATCTCCCCGATGTGCCAGTACTCCGCCGAGCGCGGCGAGGCGACCGACTGGCACATGATTCATCTCGGCCATCTCGCGCTGTCGGGCGCGGGCCTGCTCTGCATCGAAGCGACCGCCGTCGAACCCGATGGACGCATCACGGCCGGCGACCTCGGTTTGTGGGACGACGTGACCGAAGCGGCGCTCAAGCCCGTGCTGGCGTCGATCCGCAAGTACTCGCCGGTCCGCGTTGCGATGCAGCTGTCGCATGCCGGGCGCAAGGCGTCGAGCGAGGTGCCCTGGAAGGGCGGCCAGCTCGTATCCGTCGCCGACGGCGGCTGGCTGCCGCATGCGCCGTCGGCCGTTCCGCACAAGGACGGCGAGACGCCGCCGCTGGCGCTCGATGCGGCCGGCCTGAACCGGATCCGCGCAGCGTTCGCGGCGGCCGCCAAGCGCGCGGCACGCCTCGGCATCGACGCGATCGAAGTGCACGCGGCGCACGGCTATCTGCTGCATCAGTTCCTTTCGCCGATCTCGAACCGGCGCACCGACGAATACGGCGGTTCGCGCGAGAACCGGATGCGCTTCCCGCTCGAAATCTTCGACATCGTGCGCGCGGCGTTTCCGGAGGACCGGCCGGTTGGCGTGCGTGTGTCCGCGACCGACTGGGTCGAGGGCGGCTGGGAGCTCGACGACACGATCGCGTTCGCGCACGAACTGAAGCGGCGCGGCTGCGACTGGATCGACGTGTCGTCCGGCGGTGTGTCGCCGCTGCAGAAAATTCCGCTGTCGCCGGGTTACCAGGTGCCGTTCGCGCAAGCCGTGAAGCGTGCGGTCGGGATGCCGACGATCGCGGTGGGCCTGATCAACGAGCCCGCGTATGCGAACCGCCTGATCGAGGCCGGCGACGCCGACTTCGTCGCGATGGCGCGCGCGATGCTGTACGACCCGCGCTGGCCGTGGCATGCGGCCGCCGAGCTCGGCGCGCAGGTGTCGGCGCCGCCGCAGTACTGGCGCTCGCAGCCGCGCGAGCACAAGGCGTTGTTCGGCGACATCGAATTCGGTCAGCGCTGAGCGTCATGCGCGCAACATTGCGCGCGATGTTGAACGAAGCAATCGTGAACGTGTAGGATGCGGGTGATTCGCCGCATGCCCCGACGCGGCACCGAGCGGTGCCGCGTTTTCGTTTGCGCGGCACAGGGCCGCGATCGCGGCCGTCTTCCATTCAAGTCGTCTTCACAAGGATTCGTTCGATGAGTTCACGCAGGATCGCGGTGCGCCGCTCGGGAGTACACGGCAAGGGCGTGTTCGCGGTGGAACCGATCAAGGCCGGCGAGCGCGTAGTGGAATACAAGGGCGAGCGGATTTCATGGAAGGAAGCGCTGCGTCGCCATCCGCACGACCCGAACGAGCCGAACCATACGTTCTACTTCGCACTGGAAGAGGGTGGCGTGATCGACGGCAAGATCGACGGCAACAGCGCGCGCTGGATCAACCATTCGTGCGCGCCGAACTGCGAGGCCGAGGAGATCAAGGGCCGCGTGTTCATCCACGCGCTGCGCGACATCGGCCCGGAAGAGGAGCTGTTCTACGACTATGGCCTCGTGATCGACGAGAAGCTCACGAAGAAGCTCAAGCGCGAATACGCGTGCCATTGCGGCGCGGCGACGTGTCGCGGCACGCTGCTCGCGACGCCGGACGACGACGGCAAAAAGAAAAAGAAGAAGGACAAGAAGGACGGCAAGTCCGAGTCCGGCGCGAAGGACAGGAAAAAGAAGAAGTGAACCACGCGGCCGCGCATCGCGCGCGGCTGCGTTGCCGGATGGCCGCCGTGCGCCGTATCGCCGCGCAGCCCGGCCATCCATCCCGATGCGGGCCCGCCGTTCCTGGCTCAGTGCGTCGGTGTGGCGGCCGGCGTTTCGCTGGTCGGCGTCTCGGCCCGTTCGGCGAGCGGCACGCGCACCACGAAGCGCGAACCGCCTTCCGACGCGTCTTCATACGACACCGTGCCGCCGTGCATCGCGATGATGTCGTGCACGATCGCGAGGCCGAGCCCGGCCCCCGTCTCGACGCCGTTGCCGCTTTGCGCATCGCCGCGGAAGAACCGCTTGAACAGGTCCGCCTGCTGGTTCGCGGGCACGCCCGGGCCGTTGTCCTCGACGACGATCTCGGCGGCGGGCTGGCCGCTCTCGAGCGCGCCGCGTGCGACGTTCACCGTGATCCGCGCACCGTCCGGCCGCGCGAGCGGCACATACTTCAACGCATTGTCGAGCAGGTTCGCGATCACCTCGCGCAGCAGCACCGGGTTGCCACGCACGTTCAGCTTTTCATCGTCGCCGGGTTCGTCGCTGCGCTGGAAGCCGAGGTCGACATGCGACGCGAGCGCGCGCGGCACCCATTCGGCGCCCGTCTCGAACGCCATCGCCGCAAGGTCGACGTCGACGAAACGCGCGGCCTGCTCGCCCGGCCCCGCGCGCGCGAGCGACAGCAACTGGTTCGACAGCCGCACCGCGCGGTCGGCGGCGGCGCGTAGTTCGCGCACCGCGGTATAGGTCTGTTGCGGGTCGCGCGCGACGGCCGCCTGCTCGGCATGCAGCTTCACGGCCGTGAGCGGCGTGCGCAACTGGTGCGCGGCATCGGCGATGAACTTGCGCTGCGCGTCGAGCGCCGTCTTCAGGCGGCCGAGCAGCGCATTCATCGCGCTCGTCAGTGGCCGGATCTCGAGCGGCACGTCGGTTTCGTCGACCGGCTCCAGCGACGTGTGGGTCTGCCGGTTCAGCGAATCGGCGAGATGGGTGAGCGGGCCGAGCTGCTGGTTCACGACGCGCCACACGATGCCCCAGCCCGCGAGCAGCAGCAGCAGCAGCGGCATCATGATCGCGACGAGGAATTCGGCGGCGATCCGGTAGCGGTGCCGCACCGGCTGCGCGACTTCGACCACCATCGGCCGGCCGCCCTCGACATCGTCGACGCGCACCTGCGCGACCCGCACCGCGCGGTTATCGTACTCGGCTTCGAACACGTACGCGTGATGCATGCGGCGCACGTTGATGCCCTGCAGCGGCAGCTTCGGGTCGCCGGCGAGCTCCTGCTCGCCGTCGCTGATCCGGTAGATCAGCGCCTCGGCCGGATCGGAGAACATCGCCTGCGCGAGCGGCGGCACCGTGAACGGCGCGTCGGGGCCGGCGATCTGGATCTGTTTGGAGATGGCGGTCGCGAGATCGGCGAGCGAGCGGTCGATCACGTGTTGCGTGTATTGCCACGCGAGCCAGTAGGCAATCAGGCCGCTCATCAGCGCGAGCATCGACAGCGGCGCGGCGAGGCGCCGGAGCAGCGAGCGGCGCAGGCTGGTGGTTACAGCCGGATCAGAAGACATTTCGACGGGCAAATGGATAAGCGCCGCTCACGGGGAGCGGCGCGGTCGTGCGTCGGATGGCGACGCGGGCAGGGCGCTCGCCGGCGGCGGCACGTGGCCGGCCGGCGTGCGGCACCGCTCAGACGCTCGCCGTCTGGCGGATTTCCTGCAGCAGGTAGCCGAAGCCGCGCACCGTGACGATTTCGACACGGCACTGCTCGAGTTTCTTGCGCACCCGGTGCACGTAGACTTCGATCGCGGTGTCGCCGAGATCGCCGCCGAAGTGCGTGAGGTGATCCTGCAGCTGGGCTTTGCTGACGACGCGGCCATGACGCAGCAGCAGCATCTCGAGCACCGCGAACTCGCGCGGCGACAGTTCGAGCGGCTTGTCGTCGTTGAAGATGCGGCGATCGACGCCCGACAGGCGGACGCCGCCGAGCGACACTTCCGGACGCGGCATGTCGCTGTGCGGGCCGCTGCGGCGCATCACCGCGCGGATGCGCGCTTCGAGCTCGGCCGGTTCGAACGGCTTGAGCATGTAGTCGTCGGCGCCGGAGTTCAGGCCCTGGATCCGGTCGTTCAGTTCGTCGCGAGCGGTCAGCACGATGACGGGCGTGTGGCGGTTCGTCTGGCGGAAACGCGTGAGCAGCGTCATCCCGTCGATGCCCGGCAGGCCGAGGTCGAGGATCACGAGTTCGTGGCGGTTCTGTGCCAGCGCCTGTTCGGCAAAAATGCCGTCATGCACCATGTCGACGGTGAAGCCAGCCTGCTCGAGGCTGCTTTGGATACCGCGTGCGATGGGGCGGTCGTCTTCGATCAGAAGGAGTCGCATGAAGTTCGCTCAAGTACAATGGGTTGGCGGTTCAGGCACGCGGACAGCACGACGCCGTTTCCACAGGGGCGCCGCTTCGCCTGACATCAAGCATGGCGGCCAGCGAACGATTAAATCCAATCATGTCCGATATTTCGATCCACGACCTCGAAGCCGCGATCAATTTCTGGCGCGCCCGCTCGCCGTCGAGCGGCGACGAACTCAAACTCTGCGAAGAGGCCAACGCGCTCTCCAAGCCGTATGCGCTGCTGATTGTACAGCGCGAAAGCGCGCTGCAACTGGAAGGTTTGGACCCCAAGGCGCGGAAAGCGTACGAGACTTACGTGCGCCTTAAGGATGGCTTGGAAAGCTGAAGGCTTCCACTGAGTACATCCTAGAAAACGTTCATCGAAATGAAAAGTTGACGCGCCGCGCGTCGAAAGATGCGCGGCGGCAGAGGAAACGCTCAGGCCGCGGGTTGGGTGTGCGCGCAGACCTGATCGATGAATTGCGCGAGCTGGATATCGCGTTCGGTCAGGCCGTCCGCGTCGTGGGTCGACAGCGTCACGTCGACGCGGTTGTACACGTTGAACCATTCCGGGTGGTGATTCATTTCCTGCGCCTTGATCGCGACGCGCGTCATGAAGCCGAAGGCCTCGTTGAAATCGGCGAAGCGCAGGCTGCGCTGGATCGCGTCGCGGCCCGGCACGGCCGTCCAGTGCGGCAGGCCTTCGAGCCGGGTCTTGCGTTCTTCGGATGTGAGCTTGTGGATCATGTTGCACCTCGTTCGGTAACGGCGCTCGCGCGCGGGCAGAGGCCGCGCGGCAAAGCCGGTACCGGTCATTGTTTCATAGTTGGCGAACGGGCATCCGGAGGCGGGCGCCAGTGTTTGCATCACGCGTCCGGGTCGTCCGGCCAACCTTCGCCCGTGCCGCGCTGCAGCACGCGGTCGCCGTCGATCACCGCGCCGGCCGGGAATTCGGGCAGTTCGGCGAGCCGCTCGGCCAGCGCATGGCCGTCGACGTCGGCGAGCGCGAACAGCTGCGCGAAATCGTCGATCACGAAGTAGGTCTTCTGGAACGTGTCGATCCGATACTTCGTGCGCATCACGCGCTCCAGTTCGAAGCCGAGCCGGTTCGGCGCCGCGCTTTCGAGGCTGTACAGGCTCTCGCCCTTGCTCGACACGATCCCCGCGCCGTAGATCGACAGCCCGTTCGTGCCATTCGGGTTGCGGATCAGGCCGAACTCCACCGTATACCAGTACAGCCGCGCCAGCCGCGCGAGCGCTGCTTCGTCGTCCGCGACCGCGACCGCGAGCGCGGTACGGCCGTACGCCTGCATGTAGTCCGCGAATACCGGGTCGATCAGCAGCGGCACGTGGCCGAACAGATCGTGGAAGCAGTCCGGTTCCTGCAGGTAGTCGAGCTGGTCGGGGCGCCGCATCCACCAGGTGACCGGAAAGCGCCGGTTCGCAAGGTGTTCGAAGAACACGCGATCGGGCACGAGGCCCGGCACCGCGACGATTTCCCAGCCCGTGGCGGGCTTCAGCTGGCGGTTCACGTCGGCGAACGACGGCACGCGGTCGGCCGGCAGGTCGATCTTCCCGAGTCCGGCGACGAATGCGTCGCACGCGCGTCCGCGCAGCAGCGCCGACTGTCGCGCATAGAGCTGCTGCCACACCGCGTGGTCGACCTGGCCGTAGCGTTCGAGCGGCTGGTCGATGGTGAAATCGGCGCGGGTTTCGAGGCCCGCGTCGAACTGCTCCTGCAGTTTCGCGGTGACGACGGTGGACATGATCGGGCTCTGCATGCCGTGGTTGGGAATCATGCAAGTGTAGAGCGGCAGCCGTGCGGAATGGGCGCAAAGATGGCGTGGATTTACATGTTGATGCGATAATTGCGCATCAAATCAGGAATTTATGCGGAGAATGCTCATGCTGGAACTCGATCACTTCGATCTCGCGCTGCTGGACGTGCTGCAGCGCTTCGGACGCGCGACGCACCAGCAGCTCGGCGAGGAGGTGCCGCTGTCGCCGTCGCAGATCGGCCGGCGGCTGCAGCGGCTGGAAGCGGCGGGCGTGATCGAAGGCTACCGTGTGATGCTGCGCCCCGAGAAGCTCGGGCTCGGCGTCACCGCGTTCACGAGCCTGAAGCTCAAGCACCACGGCGATTCGATCATCGAGCAGTTCCAGCAGCAGATCGACGTGCTGCCCGAAGTGCTCGAATGCCATGCGGTGGTCGGCGATGCCGACTATCTGCTGCGGATCGTCGCGCCGGACCTGAACGCGCTGTCGCAGTTCGTGATGAAGAAGCTGATGCGCGTGCCGGGTGTCGACAGCGTGCGCTCGAACATCGTGCTGACGACCTTCAAGCGCAACGGCGCACTGCCGCTCGCGCATCTGGCGCCCGGCGCGGCATGATGCGGTGGCCGGGCCGGCGGCGGGGTACAAGGCCTCGCCGCGGCGAGGGCCGGATCAGGCCGCTTCGGACTGCGTATCGGCGTTCAGCAGGTCGACGTACGCGACCGCAACGAGATCGTCCGACGACACGCCGAGCTTCGCGAACACGTCGTGCGCTTCGGCCTCTCCGCCGGCTTCATCGTCGTCCGGGCCGAGCACGACTTCCAGTTCGATGAAGTCGCCGAGGCCGTCGACACGGTCGAGGTGGATGCGCGTGCGGCCGGCCAGGTACACGTGCCGCTCCTTCGTCACGATCCCGCGCGTGGTCAGTGCGGTCGCGAGCAGCGAATGCATCGCGTCCGGGTTCGTGACCGGGCTGCGCGTGTAGTACGACGCCTTCGGGCCGTCGCGGTCGTCGCGCTGGTAGAAGATCAGCTCGGCCGGCGTACCGTCCTCGAAGCGGCGCAGTTTCAGCCGGCCGCGCGGCACGTCGTAGAAGAAATCCTGCTGGCGGTAGAAGAGCGGCGCTTCGGTGGCGAGCGCCGCCGCGCGTTCGCGCAGTTGGTCGAATTCGCGGGCGCGGGCTTTGATCTCGATGTTGCGGGCCATGCGGGTCTCCTTCAATCCGGGGTCTCGCGGTGTGCGAACGCACAATCTAGCAAAAAGCTTGCGATGGTGGCGTGACGACGCGGTGATGCGAGGCGGGGCGGGCGATCGGGCTCGACCGCGATGGTGCGGGGCGCGCGACTACGATTGCCCGATTGCCAACACGTCACGCATTGCAGTTCATCGAACGCCCGCCCACGACGCCATCAGCCGCACTCATATCGCCCACTGAGTCTCGATCAGCCGCAGCGCAGCCGTGATCGCAGGCTCGTCGCGCCGCTCGGTGAGCGTTACGAACGTCAGTTGGGTCGGCATCGTCACGCGTTCGACGATCGTCAGCGCATGCGCGTGCGCTTCGGCCAGCGCGGTCGAATCGCGCGCGAGCGTCAGCCCGATGCCCGATTTGACGAGATCGAGCATCGATTGCTCCTGGTCGACCTCGGCAACCTTGACCGGCTGCGCGCCGGCCGCCGCGAACACGCGCGACAGCAGCCGGTGATGCGCGGATGCCGGCGGCGTCCAGATCCATGGCAGCGCGGCGAGCGCGCGCCAGTCGTGCGCTCGCTGCACGCGCTCGCGCCAGCCGGCCGGTGCGAGCACGCGGTACTGGAAATGCGTGAGCGTGACGGTGTGGAAGAGCGCATCGTCGCGCGGATCGTCCTCGCCGGGCCGGCCGATGTAATAGCCGACGTCGAGTGCCCGCGCACGCACCTGTTCGAGCACCCATCCCGACATCCCGTGCCGCAGCGCGGTTTCGACCTGCGGGTGGGTTTCGACCAGCGCGCGCAGGAAGCCGCCGAGCCGCAGGAAGCCCGGATCCAGAATCGTGCCGATCCGGAGCCGGCCGCGCACCTCGTGCCGCAGCGCAGCAGCGGCGCGCGCGACGTCGGCGGCCGCAGCCAGCGCGCGCTCCGCGTGCGGCAGCAGCGTCTGGCCGTCGCGCGTGAGCGCGAGCCCGCGCGACGTGCGCGTGAACAGCGCGACGCCGAGCGTTTCCTGCAGATGCTTGATCTGCAGGCTCACGGCCGGCTGCGTCACGTGCAGTTGGGCAGCGGCCCGCGTCAGATTGCCTTCTCGGGCGACCGTCGCGAACGCGCGGAGCAGGGTGAGATCCATCGTCGTGATATGAGTGCAGCTTATAACGCAGTTCAGCATAACTCATTGGATCGCCGGCCGGCTGCGGGAGTACGCTTCATCAATCGCGTCACCGGCGGCGCACTATGCTGGAATGAGAGCAGCGTTGCGCCGCGCGTTGGACAACAAAAAGATTGGGGTGGGATACGAGCAAGCGCTGAGGTGCTAACTTCGTCCAGCTTCGCGGTGGGACCCGAGTAGGCGTTGAAGCACTGACTCAGGTCGACCGCCGTGGGGATGGAGTAAGCGCCAAAGCGCTGACTCGGGTCGACAGGAGACATACCGTGACTACTCAACGCACGCTCGAGGGCGAATTCGATTACGTGATCGTCGGCGCAGGCACCGCAGGCTGTGTGCTCGCGAACCGCCTGACCGAGGATCCCGACATCCACGTGCTGCTGCTCGAGGCGGGGGGCAAGGACGACTACCACTGGATCCACATCCCGGTCGGCTATCTGTACTGCATCGGCAATCCGCGCACCGACTGGCTGTACAAGACGCAACCAGAGGCAGCGCTGAACGGCCGCGCGCTGTCGTATCCACGCGGCCGCGTGCTCGGCGGCTGCTCGTCGATCAACGGGATGATCTACATGCGCGGCCAGCGCGAGGATTACGACAGCTGGGCGCAGGAAACCGGCGACGCCGGCTGGTCGTGGGACAGCGTGCTGCCGATCTTCAAACGCAGCGAGGATCACCATGCAGGCGCAAGCGACGCGCACGGCGCGGGCGGCTACTGGCGTGTCGAGAAGCAGCGGCTGCGCTGGGAGATCCTCGAATCGTTCGCGCAAGCCGCGCAGCAGACGGGCATCCCGGCAACCGACGATTTCAACCGCGGCGACAATTCCGGGGTCGGCTATTTCGAGGTGAACCAGAAGCGCGGCGTGCGCTGGAATACGTCGAAGGCGTTCCTGCGGCCCGCGATGACGCGCCCGAACCTGACCGTGATCACCGGCGCGCAGGCACAGCGGGTGGTTTTCGACGGGCGGCGCGCGGTGGGTGTCGAATATCGTGGCGGCGGCACCGATTACGTCGCGCGTGCCCGCGCCGAAGTGCTGCTGACCTCAGGCGCGGTGAATTCGCCGCAACTGCTCGAACTGTCGGGCATCGGTGCGGGGCACCGGCTGCAGGCGCTCGGCATCGACGTCGTGCAGGACCTGCCGGGCGTCGGCGAAAACCTGCAGGATCACCTGCAGCTGCGGATGGCATATCGCGTCGAAGGTGTACGCACGCTCAACACGCTGTCCGCGCACTGGTGGGGCAAGCTGATGATCGGCGCCGAATATGCGCTGCTGCAACGCGGGCCGATGTCGATGGCGCCGTCGCAGCTCGGCGCATTCGCAAAATCCGATCCCGACGATCCGGCGCTCACGCGTCCCGATCTCGAATACCACGTGCAGCCGCTGTCGCTCGAGCGCTTCGGCGAGCCGCTGCACCGTTTCAACGCCTTTACCGCATCCGTGTGCCATCTGCGGCCGAGCTCGCGCGGCAGCGTGCATGTCGCCAGCCCCGATTCGGGTGTGGCGCCCACGATCGCGCCGAACTATCTGTCGACCGATCACGATCGCCATGTCGCCACGAACGCGCTGCGACTCACGCGCCGGATCGCGTCCGCGCCGGCGCTCGCGCGCTACCGTCCCCAGGAGATCCTGCCGGGCACGCAGTATCAGACCGAAGCGGAACTGATCGAAGCGGCGGGGGCCGTCGGCACCACGATCTTCCATCCGGTCGGGACCTGCCGGATGGGCCGCGCGGACGACGATCGCGCGGTCGTCGACAGCCGGTTGCGCGTGCGCGGCATCGCCGGGCTGCGGATTGTCGACGCGTCGGTGATGCCGTTCATCACGTCCGGCAACACGAATTCGCCGACGCTGATGATCGCGGAGCGCGCGAGCGACATGATCCGCGCCGATCGTCGCGCATCGCGCGAAGAAGCGACGCAGGTGCGAACGGAAACGGTGATGACCGCGGCATGACACATGCCGACACGCGCTGACATACGCCGACCCGCGCGACAGCGGGCGGCCACGCAGGCGTCTGCTGATTCGCCATGCGAAGCAACTTGCACGGTGCGCCCGGTTGTCGTGCTCGAACGGGCTGGATCATGAAGCGGCGCATCGAGCGCGGCTTGCATTGTGTCTAGCGGACGAGCGGGCGCAGCCTGACGCGTACCGTCGACGATGATGCGCGCGCCAAAAAACGCGTCGAAAAACCGAGCACGGCAACGCCCCGTATGGCGGCCAGCCCTATAAGTGCAAATCCCGATGATTGCACTGCACCAACGGGGCGACAATGTTGCGCAGCATGCATGTGCATCGGCGCGGGAGACCACCCTCGATGCATTGCACGGCGCCGGGGGCAGTCCGCTCATCCGCTGACCTGTTCGCGGTCGCTTGCGCGAATCTTCCCCGGTGCTTCGCCTGACTTCGTACGGAAGGGAACATGATTCTCGGCGACACGATTCTGGAAACACGTGGACTGACGAAGGAATTCCGGGGCTTCACCGCCGTGAATGGCGTCAACCTGCGTGTGCGACGCGGTGCGATCCATGCGCTGATCGGACCGAACGGCGCAGGCAAGACCACCTGCTTCAACCTGCTGACCAAGTTCCTGACGCCGACGGCCGGTCAGATCGTCTTCAACGGGATCGACATCACCGACGAGCGGCCCGCGCAGGTCGCGCGCCGCGGCATCATCCGTTCATTCCAGATCTCGGCGGTATTCCCGCACCTGACCGCGTTGCAGAACGTGCGCATCGGCCTGCAGCGCGCACTCGGCACCGAATTCCATTTCTGGCGCAGCGAGCGCACGCTGCGGCGCCTCGACGATCGCGCGATGGACCTGCTCACGCAGGTCGGCCTTACCGATTTCGCGCATGTACCGACCGTCGAACTCGCCTACGGCCGCAAGCGCGCGCTCGAGATCGCGACGACGCTCGCGATGGAGCCCGAACTGATGCTGCTCGACGAGCCCACGCAGGGGATGGGCCACGAGGACGTCGACCGCGTGACCGCGCTGATCAAGAAGGTCGCGAATGGCCGCACCATCCTGATGGTCGAGCACAACATGAACGTGATCGCGGGCATCTCCGACACGATCACCGTCCTGCAGCGCGGCGAAGTGCTGGCCGAAGGGTCGTATGCGGAAGTATCGAAGAATCCGCTGGTGATCGAGGCATACATGGGCAGCGCCGACGCGGCGCTCGCGGGGGCGCACGCATGAAGCGCAGCGAACGGGAGGAACGCGAATTGAGCGGTGTCGAGAGCGGCACGCCCGCGCTGGAGATCACGGGCCTCGAAGCCTGGTACGGGGAATCCCACATATTGCACGGCGTCGACCTGAGCGTTCATCGCGGCGAGGTCGTCACGCTGCTTGGCCGCAACGGCGCGGGGCGTACGACGACGCTGCGCGCGATCATGGGGCTCACGGGCCGCCGCAGCGGCTCGATCAAGGTCGCGGGCAACGAGACGATCGGCCTCGCGACGCATCGCATCGCGCATTTCGGCGTCGGCTACTGCCCGGAGGAGCGCGGGATCTTCTCGAGCCTGTCGTGCGAGGAGAACCTGATGCTGCCGCCGCCGATCGGGCCGCGCGACCATGCGATGTCGCTCGACGAGATCTACGCGATGTTTCCGAACCTCGCTTCGCGCCGGCAGAGCCAGGGTACGCGGCTCTCGGGCGGCGAACAGCAGATGCTCGCGGTCGCGCGGATCCTGCGTACCGGCGCGAACCTGCTGCTGCTCGACGAGATTTCCGAGGGCCTGGCACCGGTGATCGTGCAGGCGCTCGCGCGGATGATCGTCGCGCTGAAGGCGCGCGGCTACACCGTGGTGATGGTCGAACAGAATTTCCGCTTCGCCGCGCCGCTCGCTGACCGGTTCTACGTCATGGAGCATGGCCGCATCGTCGAGCATTTCCGCGCGGCCGAACTGGAAGGCAAGATGCCGATCCTTCACGACCTGCTTGGGGTGTGACGCCGCCCCGTTTCCCTTGCCGCTAGCCGTGGCGGCCCTCTAACAACCACAACGCATCAGAACAACAGGAGACGTCAATGAAAATGAAGACCCTTGCGCATGCGTGTCTCGCACTCGCCACTGCAACGTTGACCGCCGGTGCCGCACACGCCGCGGACAGCGTGAAGATCGGCTTCATCACCGACATGTCGGGGTTGTACGCGGACATCGACGGGCAGGGCGGCCTCGAGGCGATCCGGATGGCGGTCGCCGACTTCGGCGGCAAGGTGCTCGGCAAGCCGATCGAGGTCGTTTATGCGGACCACCAGAACAAGGCGGACATCGCCGCGTCGAAGGCGCGCGAATGGATGGACCGCGGTGGGCTCGACCTGCTGGTCGGCGGCACGAACTCCGCGACCGCGCTGTCGATGAACCAGGTCGCGGCCGAAAAGAAGAAGGTCTACATCAACATCGGCGCGGGCGCCGACACGTTGACCAACGAGCAGTGCACGCCGTACACGGTCCACTACGCATACGACACGATGGCGCTCGCGAAGGGCACGGGGTCGGCGGTAGTGAAGCAGGGCGGCAAGACGTGGTTCTTCCTGACCGCCGACTATGCATTCGGCAAGGCGCTCGAGAAAAACACGTCGGACGTCGTGAAGGCGAACGGCGGCCAGGTGCTCGGCTCGGTGCGGCATCCTTTGTCGGCGTCGGACTTCTCGTCGTTCCTGCTGCAGGCGCAGGCGTCGAAGGCGCAGATCCTCGGCCTCGCGAACGCGGGCGGCGACACGATCAACGCGATCAAGGCCGCGAAGGAATTCGGCATCACGAAGACGATGAAGATCGCCGCGCTGCTGATGTTCATCGACGACGTGCACAGCCTCGGCCTCGAGACGACGCAGGGGCTCGTGCTGACCGACAGCTGGTACTGGAACCGCGATGCGGCATCGCGCCAGTGGGCGCAGCGCTACTTCGGCAAGATGAAGAAGATGCCGTCGAGCCTGCAGGCGGCCGACTATTCATCGGTGACGACCTACCTGAAGGCCGTGCAGGCCGCCGGCACGACCGACTCCGACAAGGTGATGGCCGAGCTGAAGAAGATGAAGATCAACGACTTCTACGCGAAGGGCTACATCCGCCAGGACGGCAGCATGATCCACGACATGTACCTGATGGAAGTGAAGAAGCCGTCGGAATCGAAGGAGCCGTGGGACTACTACAAGGTGCTCGCGACGATTCCGGGCGACCAGGCGTTCGGCACCAAGCAGGAATCGCGCTGCGCGCTGTGGAAGTAAGCGCGACGTAGCGGCGCGCGGCGGCGGCCGCAGCGATGCGCCCGCTGCGCCGCCCGCGTGCGCGACGGCTTGAACGTTGCGCACGCAACGAAACTCATTCTGACGGCTAAGTCGATGGAAATCTTTGGCATTCCGTTGCCGGCGATGCTCAGCCAGTTGCTGCTCGGGCTCGTCAACGGCTCGTTCTACGCGATCCTGAGTCTCGGGCTCGCGGTGATCTTCGGGCTGCTCAACGTGATCAACTTCGCGCATGGCGCGCTGTTCATGCTGGGCGCGATGCTCGCGTGGATGGGGTTGTCGTACTTCGGGTTGCCGTACTGGGCGATGCTCGTGCTCGCGCCACTGATCGTCGGCGCGTTCGGGATCGTGATCGAGCGGACGATGCTGCGCTGGCTGTACAAGCTCGATCACCTGTACGGACTGTTGCTCACGTTCGGCCTCACGCTCGTCGTCGAAGGCGTGTTCCGGTCGATCTACGGCTCGTCCGGCCAGCCGTATGACGTGCCGTCGCAACTGTCCGGCGCGACCAATCTGGGCTTCATGTTCCTGCCGAACTACCGCGCCTGGGTGGTCGTCGCGTCGCTCGCGGTGTGCCTCGCAACGTGGTTCGTGATCGAGAAGACGCGGCTGGGTGCCTATCTGCGCGCAGGCACCGAGAACCCGAAGCTCGTCGAGGCGTTCGGCGTGAACGTGCCGATGATGATCACGCTCACCTACGGGTTCGGCGTCGCGCTCGCGGCGTTCGCGGGCGTGCTGGCCGCGCCGGTGATCCAGGTGTCGCCGCTGATGGGCCAGCCGATGATCATCACCGTGTTCGCGGTGGTCGTGATCGGCGGGATGGGCTCGATTCTCGGCTCCATCGTCACCGGTCTGCTGCTCGGCGTGATCGAGGGCTTCACGCGGGTGTTCTATCCGGAGGCGTCGGCCACCGTCGTGTTCGTGATCATGGCGATCGTGCTGCTGATCCGCCCGGCGGGCCTGTTCGGCAAGGAAAAATGATGCAGAGAAAAGTGCTCTACGGCGTGCTGCTCGCCGCACTGCTCGCCGCGCCGTTCATCGGCGCGTATCCGGTCTTCGTGATGAAGGTGCTCACGTTCGCGCTGTTCGCGGCCGCGTTCAACCTGCTGATCGGCTATACGGGGTTGCTGTCGTTCGGCCATGCGATGTTCCTCGCGACCGCCGGCTACGCGACCGGCTATGCGATCCAGACGCTCGGCTTCACGCCGGAGCTCGGCGTGCTCGTCGGCACGTTCGCCGCGACGCTGCTCGGGCTCGTCGTCGGGCTGTTCGCGATCCGCCGGCAGGGGATCTACTTCGCGATGATCACGCTCGCGTTCGCGCAGATGGTCTACTTCATCTACCTGCAGGCGCCGTTCACCGGCGGCGAGGACGGCCTGCAGGGCGTGCCGCGCGGGCATCTGTTCGGCTTGCTCGACCTGTCCAGCGACGTGACGCTGTACTACATCGTGCTCGCGGTGATCGTCGCCGCATGCGCGTTCATCGTGCGGATCGTGCACTCGCCGTTCGGCCAGGTGCTCGTCGCGATCAAGGAGAACGAGGCGCGCGCGATCTCGCTGGGCTACGACACCGACCGCTTCAAGCTGCTTGCGTTCATCCTGTCGGCCGGGCTCGCGGGGCTGGCCGGTTCGCTGAAGGTGCTTGTGCTCGGCTTCGAGACGCTGTCCGACGCGTACTGGACGATGTCGGGGCTGGTCGTGCTGATGACGCTCGTCGGCGGGATGGGCACGCTGTTCGGGCCGCTGCTTGGCGCGGCGCTGATCGTCGCGCTGGAGGATCGCCTCGGCGACATCGGCGAATGGCTCGCGTCGACCACCGGTATCGGCTGGTTCCACTCGCTCGGCGAGTCGGCAACGATCGTCACGGGGCTGATCTTCATCGCATGCGTGCTGGCGTTCCGGCGCGGGATCGTCGGCGAGATGGTCGCGCGAATCAAGCCACTCAGGCCGTCCTGAGAGCGGGGGGCGGCCTTGCGGCGCGTTGATGCGAAGCACCATCCGGCGCGGCCGGAAAGGGCATCGCGACCGGCTCCGGCCGGCGCCGCGCGGCAAGGCTGGTGCCCCAATTTCGTGCGGCGATGCACCATAGGGGTAAATGCTAAGTTGTCGCAGGGTGAAAGCTCCTTTAATCTTCGTTTCAGTTCTGATGCACCGCGAAACGAATTTGCAGGTGGAGAACGAGGAGACAATCGAGGCACAAAGTGCCCGGACCCCAAAGCGCTGTTGGACGGAATCCAACAGCGCTTTTTCATTTGTGTGCGCGAATTACCTTTGATGGTGCAGCGGCCGGCGTCGCAGGTTCGCGACCGCGCCGGTATCTCGCATCTCCCGCGTTTCACGTCCGTCCCCCCGTTCTTCCCTTTTGCCGCAAGCATGTCGCAGATGGCGCGCGGCCACGCGCATGCCGTTCGGGCTTACCCGGTTGGCGTGCGCAAAAAGCGTCCGTTACACTCGGCTTTCGCCGACCGCACGGTCGGGAAAATCGGTCGGCAGTTCTCCTACAAGCAAAATGCAGAAGAGGGAGCACGGTTGGATGAGAAGCGCAGGACGAATCGTCGGGGCAGCAGGGGTGGCATGGGCCGCTCGTTCGAGTTCGGGGGTGCCTGGGCATGTCCCGGCTGTCGCGAACCGTCCTGCGGCGGGTATGCGCGCTCCGGCGCGATTTGCCTGCACGACTGTCCCCCCGGTCGTTGTGTCCGCATCCGACTCCTCGATCGCCTGCGCATGAGCGGCCGCTTTTCCTGTTTTGCGCCGTCGGCGAGCGTGGTCGAGCCGCGCCAGGTCTGCGCATCTTCCCCCGATCGTTGCGTCTGCAACGTCACCTTTTCCGGCTTTCTTCATCCTGACGACATTGCTGCCACGCATCGTGGCGGTCGCACGACCGTTGCGGCCGCGGCGCGGCGCGTGCGTGAGCAGTGCCGATGCCGGCAGAGGCCTGTCGCAGCGGTGTTTCACGGGAAAACGAGCGTAGGCAGTGGCACAGCGAGATACTTAAAATATTAACTTGTTTGATGACCGGGGCCGCCCGAGCGACCCGCGGATTTTTCGAGCAGCGTTTGGAGACAACGTAAATGAAGATGAATCGATGGATGGAAGCCGTGCTTGCCGTGGGCCTCGTGTGTGCGTCGGCAACGGCGTCGGCACAGGTGAAGATCGGCGTGACGCTGTCGGCCACCGGCCCGGCTGCGTCGCTCGGGATTCCGGAAAAGAACACGATCGCGTTGCTGCCGAAGGAAATCGCCGGCAAGAGCGTGCAGTACATCGTGCTCGACGATGCGTCCGACACGAGCCGCGCGGTGCAGAACGTGCGCAAGCTGATCGACGAGGATCATGTCGACGCGATCATCGGTTCGTCCGTCACGCCGAACTCGCTCGCGATGCTCGACCCGGTGTCGCAGGGCAAGACGCCGACGATCTCGCTCGCGGCGAGCGCGCAGATCATCGCGCCGATGGACGCGAAGCGTGCGTGGATGTTCAAGGTCCCGCAGAACGACCAGCTGATGGCCGACGCGATCGCTGGCTACATGGCCAAGCACGGCGTGAAGACGATCGGCTTCATCGGCTTCGCCGACGCGTACGGTGACAGCTGGTACAACACATTCAACGCGGCGGCCGCGAAGAACGGCCTGAAGGTCGTGTCGAACGAGCGCTACAACCGCACCGACGCATCGGTGATGGGGCAGGTGCTGAAGCTGATGAGCTCGAACCCGGACGCGGTGCTGATCGCCGGTTCCGGCACGCCGGCCGCGCTGCCGGCCAAGACGCTGAAGGAGCGCGGCTACAAGGGCAAGATCTACCAGACGCACGGCGTTGCAAACAACGACTTCCTGCGCGTGTGCGGCAAGGATTGCGAAGGCGAGATCCTGCCGGCCGGCCCCGTGCTCGTGACCGATCAACTGCCCGATTCGAATCCGGTAAAGAAGCCGGCGCTCGCGTACAAGGCGGCGTACGAGAAAGCATATGGCGCGGGTTCGCTGTCGACGTTCGGCGGACATGCGTGGGATGCGGGGCTGCTGCTGCAGCGTGCGATTCCCGAAGCGCTCAAGAAGGGCCAGCCGGGCACCGAGGCATTCCGCGAGGCGCTGCGCGCGTCGCTCGAGAACGTGAAGGATCTGCCCGTGTCGCACGGCGTGATCAACATGACGCCGACCGATCACAACGGCTTCGACACGCGTGCGCGCGTGATGGTGCAGATCGTCGACGGCAAGTGGAAGTTGCAAGCCGAGTAAGCATCACGTGAAACCGGCGTGCGCGGCGCGAACGGCGCCGCGCACGCCGTCGGCGGCGCAGCGGGCCTCGCGGCCTGCATTCGCGCCGCATGGAACTTCCGGGAAGCCCCCGCGCGGCGCCTGCACTCCGGTTCTGCCGGCACGCGCCCGGGCCGCTCCCATCGCCGTTTCCCCGCAGCATTCTCGATACACGAAACGTATGGATCTCTCGATTGCGGCGATCCTCGCGCAAGACGGCATCACGACCGGCGCCATTTATGCATTGCTGTCGCTGGCGCTCGTGCTGGTGTTTTCCGTCACGCGGGTGATCTTCATTCCCCAGGGCGAATTCGTCGCCTACGGTGCGCTGACGCTCGCTGCGTTGCAGGCGCAAAAATTTCCCGCCACGTGCTGGCTGTTGTTCGTGATGGGCATCGCGTGCTTCCTGCTGGAAGTCGGCGGACTGGTCCGCCATCGCGAGCGCCGCCATCAGCTCGGACGCACGCTCGCCACGCTTGCCAGCCGCTACGTCCTGCTGCCGCTGGCGGTGTTCGCGATCACGCGCAGCGTCGCCGCGCAGCCGTTGCCGATGCTCGCGCAGATCGCGCTCACGCTCGCGATCGTCGTGCCGATGGGGCCGTTCATTTATCGGCTCGTCTATCAGCCGATCGCGGAAGGCACGACGTTGCTGCTGCTGATCGTATCGGTCGCCGTCCATTTCGCGATGGTCGGCCTCGGACTCGTGATGTTCGGCGCGGAAGGTTCACGCACCAACGGATTCGCCGATGCGTCGCTGTCGATCGGCAGCATGACGGTGTCGGTGCAGAGCATTCTCGTGGTCGTGACCGCGCTGGTGCTGATCGGCGCGCTCTACGTGTACTTCGGCCGCACGATCGCCGGCAAGGCACTGCGGGCGACGTCGGTGAACCGGCTCGGCGCGCAGCTGGTCGGCATCGGCACGACCGCGGCAGGGCGGCTCGCGTTCACGCTGGCGGCGGGGCTCGGCGTGCTGTCCGGCATCCTTGTCGGCCCGCTGACGACGATCTATTACGACTCCGGTTTCCTGATCGGCCTGAAGGGCTTCGTCGGCGCGATCATCGGCGGGCTCGTCAGCTATCCGCTCGCGGCCGCAGGCTCGCTGCTCGTGGGCGTGCTCGAATCGTATTCGTCGTTCTGGGCGAGTTCCTACAAGGAAGTGATCGTGTTCACGCTGATCATCCCGGTGCTCCTGTGGCGCAGCTTCGCGACGCCGCATGCGGAAGAGGAAGAGGAGTGACGCGATGAAGACGATCGTACGCAACAAGACCTTCTGGGTGTTTCTCGTGGTGCTGTTCGCGCTGCCGGTGCTGCCCGGCGCGCTGCAGGTGCCCGAGTACTGGATCACGCTGCTGAACTACATCGGCCTGTACGCGATCGTCGCGATCGGGCTCGTGCTGCTGACCGGTGTCGGCGGGATGACGAGCTTCGGGCAGGCGGCATTCGTCGGCATCGGTGCCTATGCGACCGCGTTCCTGACAACGCAGTACGGCGTGTCGCCGTGGCTCGCGCTGATCGTCGGCGTCGTATTGACGGCGCTCGTCGCGCTTGTGCTCGGTGCGGTCACGATGCGGCTGTCCGGGCACTTCCTGCCGCTTGGCACGATCGCATGGGGCCTCGCGCTGTTCTACCTGTTCGGCAACCTCGAACTGCTCGGCAAGTACGACGGGATCAACGGGATTCCGGCGCTGAACCTGTTCGGCATCGAGCTCGACAGCGGCCGCAGCCTGTACTTCCTGATCTGGGTCGTCGTGCTGGCCGCAATCGTGTCGGTGCAGAACCTGCTCAACAGCCGGCCCGGCCGTGCGATCCGCGCGCTGCGCGGCGGCGGCGTGATGGCCGAGGCGATGGGGGTGAACACGGCATGGATGCGCGTCGTGATCTTCGTCTACGCGGCCGTGCTCGCGGCGGTGTCGGGCTTCCTGTACGCGCACCTGCAACGCGCCGTGAACCCGACCCCGTTCGGCCTGAACCACGGGATCGAATTCCTGTTCATGGCCGTGGTTGGCGGCGTGTCGCATGTGTGGGGCGCGGTGCTCGGCGCGGCGATCCTCACCGTGCTGCAGGACTACCTGCAGACGCTGCTGCCGAAGCTGCTCGGCTCGGAAGGCAACTTCGAGATCATCGTGTTCGGCGTGCTGATGGTGCTGCTGCTCCAGTACGCGCGCCAGGGCGTGTGGCCGTTCGTCGCGAGGCTGTTTCCGCGCGGGCCGCGTGCGCACGTCCCTGAACATGCCGATCCGTTACCGCAGCGCGGCAAGCCGGTCGCGGGCGAGCCGCTGCTCGTGGTCGACAACGCGCGCAAGCAGTTCGGCGGACTGGTGGCGGTCAACGACGTCAGCTTCGATGTGAAAGCGGGGCAAATCATCGGGCTGATCGGGCCGAACGGCGCCGGCAAGTCGACTACCTTCAATCTCGTGACCGGCGTGCTGCAGCCGACCGGCGGCACGATCACATTCCGCGGCGAACGGATCGACGGGCTCACGTCCCGCCAGATCGTGCGGCGCGGCATCGGCCGTACGTTCCAGCACGTGAAATTGCTGCCGACGATGACGGTGCTCGAGAATGTCGCGATCGGCGCGCATCTGCGCGGCCGGACGGGCGTGTGGCGCAGCATCGCGCGGCTCAATGGGCATGAGGAAGCGCAGTTGCTCGCGGAAGCCGCGCGGCAGATCCGCCGTGTCGGGCTGGAAAAGCACATGTACGACGAAGCAGGCAGCCTCGCACTCGGCCAACAGCGCATCCTCGAAATCGCGCGCGCGCTGTGCTGCGACCCGACGCTGCTGCTTCTCGACGAGCCGGCCGCCGGGCTGCGCTACCAGGAGAAGCAGCAGCTTGCCGATCTGCTGCGACGCCTGAAGGCTGAAGGGATGAGCGTGTTGCTGGTGGAACATGACATGGATTTCGTGATGAATCTCACCGACCGGCTGGTGGTGATGGAATTTGGCACGCGAATCGCGGAAGGGCTGCCGCAGGATGTGCAGCAGGATCCTGCGGTGCTCGAAGCGTATCTGGGCGGGGTGGAGTGATGACGGACACGACGATGCCGATTCTCGAAGTACGCGGGCTGGCGGTCCGGTATGGCAAGGTCGAGGCGCTGCACGGTGCAGCGATCAGGGTCGAAGCGGGACAGATCGTCAGCGTGATCGGCCCGAACGGCGCGGGCAAATCGACGTTGCTGAACGCGATCATGGGTGCGCTGCCGGTGACCGGACATGCATCGGGCGCGGTCGTGTATCGCGGCAACGACGTCGGCGCGCTGCCCGTCGAGCAGCGCGTTGCGCGCGGGATGTGCCTCGTGCCGGAGAAGCGCGAGTTGTTCAGCACGATGACGGTCGAGGACAACCTTGTGCTGGGCGCGTACCGCCGCAAGCTGGCGGGCGAATCCAGCTTTCTGGATCAGCTCGACCCCGTGTTTGCCTTGTTTCCGCGGCTCAAGGAGCGGCGCAAGCAGGCCGCCGGCACGCTGTCGGGCGGCGAACGGCAGATGCTCGCAGTTGGCCGTGCACTGATGGGCAAGCCGGATCTGCTGATGCTCGACGAGCCGAGCCTCGGGTTGGCACCGCTGATCGTGAAGGAGATCTTTCATATCATCAGCGCGTTGCGCGGCACGGGCGTCGCGACGCTGCTGATCGAACAGAATGCACGAGCCGCGCTGCAGATCTCCGACTACGGCTATGTGCTGGAGACCGGGGAGTTTGTGCTCGAAGGGCCGGCGGCCGAGTTGGCTCAGAATCCGCGTGTGATCGAGACGTACCTCGGGTTGGCGAAGAAAATGGCTTGATGATCGGTACGGTTGGCGGGAAACGGGCGGCGTGTTTCACGTGAAACACGCCGCTTTTGTTTTGGGGCACAGGGCGATTGGATTGCGTGGGGGGGACTTGGCAGGGGATAAGTGCCGAAGGAATAGTCGGAAGCTCTGTGATGAGCAGGAAAGAGATTGATCTTGGCGACGTGTGAATTGCACAGAATCCCGAGGGTCGCGTGACCGACGGGGCCCCGCCGGCGCGTGTTGCATGGCACAGTGGATAAGTGCCTGGCGACGGATCGAGAACACTGTGGTGGAAGCTCCGGGGAAGTCCGTTCTATCCAATCCGTCGATTCTGCGCAGCGTGACGATGTGCTGTGAGGTGGCGGATGTGCGGTCGGAGCAGGGCTCAGCCCCACAGTTCGACCGCTTGGCGCGCAAAAAAACAAAAAAAACAGCGAAACGAACCGACCCTACCATTCGGACGGTCTTCGGGTGAAAAGCGAACCCGCTATAATTCGGCCCATACATTTCTCAGATAGGTTCGTGCGTAGCTCTGCGTACGGAATCCACCATGCTTTTTCCCACAGAATTTGACGTCATCGTCGTCGGTGGCGGTCACGCCGGTACGGAGGCTGCGTTGGCATCCGCGCGTATGGGCGCGAAGACGCTGCTGCTGACCCATAACATCGAAACGCTCGGGCAGATGAGCTGCAATCCGTCGATCGGCGGCATTGGCAAGGGCCATCTGGTCAAGGAAGTCGACGCGCTCGGCGGCGCGATGGCGGCCGCGACGGACGAGAGTGGTATTCAGTTCCGGATCCTCAATTCATCGAAGGGGCCGGCTGTGCGTGCGACGCGCGCGCAGGCCGACCGTATCCTGTACAAGGCCGCGATCCGCCACCGGCTCGAGAACCAGCCGAACCTGTGGTTGTTCCAGCAGGCCGTCGACGACCTGATGGTCGAAGGCGACCGCGTGGTCGGCGCCGTTACGCAGATCGGCATCCGTTTCCGCGCACGCGCGGTGGTGCTGACGGCCGGCACGTTCCTCGACGGCAAGATCCACGTCGGCCTGAACAACTATACGGGCGGTCGCGCGGGCGATCCGGCGGCCGTGTCGCTGTCGGCACGGTTGAAGGAACTGAAGCTGCCACAGGGCCGCCTGAAGACCGGTACGCCGCCGCGTATCGATGGGCGCTCGATTGACTTTTCGAAGCTCGACGAGCAGCCGGGCGACCTCGATCCGATCCCCGTATTCTCGTTCCTCGGCCGGGCAGAGCAGCATCCGCAGCAGCTGCCGTGCTGGGTTACACACACGAACGAGCGTACGCACGACATCATTCGCGGCGGTCTCGACCGTTCGCCTATGTATACAGGCGTGATCGAGGGTGTCGGCCCGCGTTATTGCCCGTCGATCGAGGACAAGATCCACCGGTTCGCGTCGAAGGAATCGCACCAGATCTTCCTGGAGCCGGAAGGGCTGACGACCAATGAGTTCTACCCGAACGGAATTTCGACGAGCCTGCCGTTCGACGTGCAGCTCGAACTCGTGCACTCGATGCGCGGTCTCGAGAACGCGCACATCCTGCGCCCTGGCTACGCGATCGAGTACGACTACTTCGATCCGCGTGCGCTGAAGGCGTCGCTCGAGACTAAGGCGATCAACGGGCTGTTCTTTGCGGGCCAGATCAACGGTACGACCGGCTATGAAGAGGCTGCGGCGCAAGGCCTGCTGGCTGGCCTGAACGCCGGTCGTTACGTGCAGGAGAAGGACGCATGGTGCCCGCGCCGCGACCAGGCTTACCTGGGCGTGCTGGTCGACGACCTCGTCACGCGCGGCGTGGCCGAGCCGTACCGGATGTTCACGAGCCGCGCCGAATACCGCCTGAGCCTGCGTGAAGACAACGCAGACATGCGCTTGACCGAGCTTGGTCGCGAACTGGGACTCGTCGACGATGTTCGTTGGGATGCGTTCAGCCGGAAGCGCGATGCTGTTTCACGTGAAACCGAACGGCTGAAGTCCACGTGGGTTACGCCGAAGACGCTGCCGCCGAAAGAGGCGACCGCGTTGCTCGGCAAGGCGATCGACCACGAGTACAGTCTTGCCGAACTGCTGCGCCGTCCGGGCATCAGCTACGACGGTGTGTGCGGGCTGAAGGGCGGCGAGTGCGGCCCTGCGGAGCCGCTCGCGGACGATCCGGTGCTGCTCGAGCAGATCAAGGAGCAGGTCGAGATCGGCATCAAATACCAGGGCTATATCGAGCGTCAGGCGAGCGAAATCGAGCGCAATGATGCGAACGAAAACACGCGCTTGCCGGACGGAATCGACTACCGTGAGGTGCGTGGCCTGTCGTTCGAGGTGAGCCAGAAGCTCAACGAGTTCCGTCCGGAAACGATTGGTCAGGCATCGCGTATCTCGGGCGTCACGCCGGCTGCGATCTCGCTGCTGATGGTGCACCTGAAGCGCCGTGGTCTTGGCCGTCGTAATGGTATTGCCGCAGGGGCGACCGAGCAGGGGGACGGTACAGTCCCGACGCAACAATGACGGCGCGTCGCGCGCCGGCGGTTAATCGGGACGTACTTGAAGGGATGCTCGTCGACGGCACGGCCGCGCTCGACATCGCATTGACGGATGCTCAATGCAACCAGCTGCTCGACTATGTTGCGCTGCTCGGCAAGTGGAATGCGGTCTACAACCTGACCGCGATCCGCGATCCGAAGCAGATGCTGATCCAGCACATCCTGGATTCGCTCTCCATCGTCCCGCATCTGCGCGGCCGTACGTCGGCACGTGTGCTCGACGTTGGTTCGGGCGGTGGGTTGCCCGGTATCGTGCTGGCGATCGTGCAGCCGGAATGGCATGTGACGCTGAACGATATCGTGCAGAAGAAGTCTGCATTCCAGACCCAGATGCGTGCGGAGCTGAAACTCTTGAACCTGTCGGTCGTCACCGGCCGGGTCGAATCGCTGCAGCCGGGCGTCGAAGTGCCGGAAAAATTCGACATGATCGTATCCCGCGCTTTCGCGGATCTATCCGACTTCGTTAAACTTGCTCGACATCTCGTCGCGCCCGGCGGATCGATCTGGGCAATGAAGGGCGTGCACCCGGACGACGAGATCGCCCGGCTGCCGGAAGGTAGTCGCGTGAAGCAGACGATGCGGCTGGCGGTGCCGATGCTCGATGCCGAACGGCATCTGATCGAAGTCACGGTCGCCGAAGCGAATTGAAGGCGCGCGGTAGCGCGCCATTTGTTTGAAGTAAGAGGAACACACCAACGATGGCAAAGATCTTCTGCGTTGCGAACCAGAAGGGGGGCGTCGGCAAGACGACGACATCGGTCAATCTCGCCGCAAGCCTTGCAGCGCAGGAGCAACGAGTCCTGCTGATCGATCTCGACCCGCAGGGTAACGCGACGATGGGCAGCGGGATCGACAAAGCCTCCTGCGAGTCGACCGTGTACGAAGTGCTGGTCGACGGCGTATCGGTGACCGACGCGCGCGTGCGTCCGGAAGGCGTCACGTACGACGTGCTGCCGGCCAACCGCGAACTGTCCGGCGCCGAGATCGAACTGATCAACATCGACAACCGCGAACGCCGGCTGAAGGCCGCGCTCGAGCGCGTGGCCGACGATTACGACTTCGTGCTGATCGATTGCCCGCCAACGTTGTCGTTGCTGACGCTGAACGGGCTGTGCGCGGCGCATGGCGTCGTGATCCCGATGCAGTGCGAGTACTTCGCACTGGAGGGGCTGTCGGACCTCGTCAACACGATCAAGCAGGTTCACGCGAACATGAACCGCGACCTGAAAATCATCGGCTTGCTGCGCGTGATGTTCGATCCGCGTATCACGCTGCAGCAGCAAGTCTCCGATCAACTGAAAGCGCACTTCGGCGACAAGGTGTTCGACGTGGTGATTCCGCGTAATGTGCGCCTGGCGGAAGCGCCAAGTTACGGGTTGCCGGGCGTCGTGTTCGACCGCAACTCGCGCGGTGCGCAGGCGTATCTCCAGTTCGGTGCCGAGATGATCGATCGCGTGCGCGCGTTCGAGGTGTCGTGATCCGGACATGAGCGAAGCGAGGAAGAAAGACATGAACGCGGTACCAAAGAAGAAGGGCTTGGGACGTGGCCTCGAAGCGCTGCTGGGCGGCAGTGCGGACATCACCGAAGCGGTGAAGATCGAAGGGGCGCCGAACACGCTCGCGCTCGGCAAGCTGCAGGCCGGCAAGTATCAGCCGCGCACGCGGATGGACGAGGGTAGCCTGCAGGAGCTGGCGGCCAGCATTCGCGCGCAAGGCGTGATGCAGCCGATCCTGGTACGGCCGATTGCGTCCGATAAATACGAGATCATCGCGGGCGAGCGGCGTTTCCGCGCGGCACGTCTGGCCGGTCTCGATGAAGTGCCGGTACTCGTGAAGGATGTGTCCGATCAGGCTGCCGCTGCGATGGCGCTGATCGAGAACATCCAGCGCGAGGATCTGAACCCGCTGGAAGAGGCGCACGGCATTCAGCGTCTGCTCGACGAGTTCGGTTTCACGCACGAGCAGGCGGCCGAATCGGTCGGCCGTTCGCGTAGCGCGGTGTCGAACCTGCTGCGTCTGCTGAACCTCGCTTCGCCGGTACAGACGATGCTGCTGGCCGGCGATCTCGATATGGGGCATGCGCGCGCGCTGCTCGCGGTCGATGCTGCGACGCAGATCACGCTTGCACACCAGGTCGTCAACAAGCGCATGTCGGTGCGCGAGACCGAGAAACTCGTCGCGCACACGACCAAGGAAGTGCCGGCGGTGAAGGCGCGTGCGAAGGACGATGGCGGTCGCGACACGCGTCGTCTCGAGGAGGAACTGTCCGACCTGCTCGCATCGACGGTGAAGATCAAGCTCGGCCGCCGCGGGCGAGGACAGGTGCTCATCGACTTCGGCAACCTCGATGCGCTCGAGGGCATTCTCGCGCGCCTGCGCGGCAACGTCGCGGCCGAAGAGTAACGAGAGTCGATCGATGGAGAACACAGGCGCGGCAGCGCCGCGCCGGTGGCTCGGATGGCTGTTGCAGGAGCCGGTACTGACGGTGCTGGCGCTTGCACTGATTATTCTTCAATGGTTGCGTCCGCAACCAGTTGCCGTACTGACCGGCCTCGTCGACTGGCAAACCGTGCTGACGCTGGCCGGCCTGCTGATGCTGACCAAGGCGCTCGAGTTGTCCGGGTGCCTGATGTGGCTTGCGCATCGCATCGTGCATCACGTGCACTCCGAGCGCGGACTCGCGATGCTGCTCGTCATATTCGCGGCCGCGCTTGCGATGTGGCTCACCAACGACGTCGCGCTGTTCGTCGTCGTACCGCTGATGGTGTCGCTGCGCGCGCTGACGCCGCTGCCGTTCCGGCGGCTCGTGATCGTGGTCGCGCTGGCCGTCAATGCGGGGTCGGTCGCAACGCCGCTCGGCAATCCTCAGAACCTTTTCCTGTGGCAATTGAGCGGCGTGTCGTTTGGCCGTTTCGTCGTCACGCTGGGGCCGCTCGCGCTTGCATTGATGGTGCTGCTGCTCTTGCTGACGGCGTGTGCGTTTCGCGCGAAGCCGCTCGATCTGTCCGGAGACGTCGACACGGTCCCCGTGCAACGCATGCATGCGCTGCTTGCGGTGGTGCTGTTCGGTGCATTCGTATTGCTCGCCGATGCGCACCATCCGGTGCCGGGCCTCGTCGCCGTCGTAATCGCGCTGCTCGTCGCGAAACGTGATGCAGTCCTGAAGATCGATTGGCTGCTGCTGCTGATTTTCGTGCTGATGTTCGTCGTGCTGCGCAGCGCGGCTGCGCTGCCCGTCGTTCACGAAGCAATCGCGCGTGCACAGCTCGATTCGCCGTTGCGCGTGTTTGCCGCGGGCGCGGTGCTGTCGCAGGGTATCAGCAATGTGCCGGCCGCGATCCTGCTGTCGGAATTCACGCACGACTGGCGTGCGCTCGCGTTCGGCGTATCGGTCGGCGGCTTCGGTTTCGCGATCGGCTCGCTCGCGAACCTGATCGCCGTGCGTCTCGCGAAGGAGTCGCGCATGTGGCTGCCGTTTCACCTGGTGTCGATTCCATTTGCACTCGCCAGCGGCGCGCTCGGTGCGTGGCTGCTCGTGCACGGCTGAACCTGCGGTAGCGCGTGGCACAGGCGTTCGATCCGGTGGGCGGGGGGGGCGCACGGCATTCCGCGAGGCTGTCGGGTTGTGGATAAGTCCGGCGATCCACAGTCGATCGTCTGTGGTGACGTTGCAACTCATTGCGTGAACGAGCGGGTTCGCGGCTGGCTTGTCTCGTGCGATGAGTGCGGTTTGTCGTCACAGCGTTCCGCTTGTTCCTGGTCCTTGTGTTGCGATGTTTTTCGCTGTCGTCTCACAGTGATTTTTTTGCCTGTGCGCCTGCCGGGTGGCCGTGATACTCGCAGAGCGCCGGTTCTGCGTCATTCGTTGCGGCGACACTTTTCCAGCAAGAAGTACCGACGCGAAAATCCCACCTTACAACTGTCATCGTACGTCGCTCGTTCGCGCGTTTTTCACATGATGAGGACGCGTTTTACGCAGATTTTTGTCGCGTCTAAAGCCTTGAATCACCTGCAACTATCGCTTACAATCGCCCGGATTTGTTAGCTAGGCACCCCCGAAAGCTTTCGGAAAGTTTGGGGCGGATTGGGAATTTGCGGAAGGTAGCGATGGCGAGTCAGGAGCAGCCGATCAATGGGCACGACGAGCGCAGCGCACGCCGCAACACCGAACCGGCTGTCGGGCAGCGGCATGCAGCCGCCGACGACTGGGATGCCGAGCAGCAAGACGACACAACAATCGTTCCGCTTACGCGGGCCGAAGCGGAAACGCTGTTCGGGCCGGACGTAAGCCGACCCTCGCGGGTCACGCCCTACCGGGTAGTGGTCGCGCAAGTGGTCCTGTCCTTGGTTGCAACGCTGGCGTGGTGGCTGTTTTCTTCGAAGCCGCCGGGCGCCGCTGCGCAATCCGCATTTTTGGGCGGAGCGATTGGCTGGGCGCCAAGCGCATTGTTCGCGGCGCGTTTGAGGCGAGGCGGTGCCGACACAGTGATGGGTTGGGTGGTCGGCGAAGTACTCAAGATGGGAGCGACGATCGCGTTGTTCGTAGCGATTGCCGTGTGGTACCCCGGCGTGCACTGGGTGCCCCTGCTCATCACGTACCTGCTCGTGCTGAAAACGTACTGGATTGCGTTGGCCTGGCGATAGGCTGTGAGACCTTGCGCAGTTCGACCGGAACATGCGCAGGCGCGTTCCCGCAATAGAGTGTTGCGGTGAAGCGGAAGACCGATTTTCGACAATTTGGGTGGCACTAACGATATGGCAACCAGCGAAGGCTCGCGTGCTCTGGATCCGTCCGAGTACATTGCGCACCACTTGCAGAACTTCTCCACCGCGCATCAGACGTCGATTTTCGATATCCACGTCTGGAATCTCGACACGTTGTTCTGGTCGATCGTCTGCGGTATCGCCACGATCCTGATCCTGTACATGGCTGCCCGCAAGGCGACGCCGGGCGTCCCGGGTCGTTTCCAGTGCATGATCGAAATGATCGTCGAGATGGTCGAAGATCAGTCGAAGGCTGTCGTGCACGGCAATCGTACTTTCATTGCTCCGCTCGCGCTGACCGTGTTCGTCTGGGTCGCGCTGATGAACTCCCTCGACTTCCTCCCCGTCGACCTGCCGGGCCGCGTGATCGGCTGGCTGGGTCTGTCGGAAGTCATCCCGCATCACCGCATCGTTCCGACGGCCGACCTGAACGGCACGATCGGCATCGCGCTCGGCGTCTTCGTGCTGATGATCTACTACAGCATCAAGATCAAGGGCCCGGGCGGCTTCCTGCATGAACTCGTGTCGGCTCCGTTCGGCGCGCACCCGCTGCTGTGGATCCCGAACCTCGGCCTGAACATCGTTGAATACGTCGCCAAGACCGTTTCGCTCGGCATGCGACTGTTCGGCAACATGTACGCAGGCGAACTGCTGTTCCTGCTGATCGCGTTGCTCGGCAGCATGTGGGGCTTCGGTGCGGACGCGTCGGTGCTCGGCTTCATCGGCCACATCCTCGCGGGTAGCGTCTGGGCGATCTTCCACATCCTGATTGTTTTGCTGCAAGCGTTCATTTTCATGATGCTCACGCTGGTGTACCTCGGCCAGGCTCACGAATCGCACTAAGCAGCCGGACAATCAAGCAGGTTTGTTTTTAGTTTTCTTTTAATTCCAGTTCCAAGTCTTTTCACAAAGGAGTGATCATGCAAGCTTTCATCGCCAACATCCAAGGTCTGACCGCTATCGGTATCGGTATCATCATCGGCCTGGGTGCGATCGGCGCCTGTATCGGTATCGGTCTGATGGGTGGCAAGTACATCGAAGCATGCGCACGTCAGCCTGAGCTGATCAACCCGCTGCAAACGAAGATGTTCCTGCTGGCTGGTCTGATCGACGCGGCGTTCCTGATCGGCGTTGGTGTGGCAATGCTGTTTGCATTCGCGAACCCGCTCCTGTCGAAGCTCGCAGGCTAAGGTTCCTCGGAAGATTTGCGCCAGCGACGAGCCGGCGCAGGGTGGAACGGATGACGAGCGCCAATCGAATTCATTTTCGACGCGCTCCTCCTCGTTTCAATTTCCGGAATAGCAGATAAGGAAACACCGTGAATCTCAACGCAACCCTGTTTGCGCAAATGGTCGTGTTCCTGATCCTCGCGTGGTTCACGATGAAATTCGTGTGGCCGCCGTTGGTCAACGCCCTCGACGAGCGCTCGAAGAAAATTGCCGACGGCCTGTCCGCCGCGGAAAAGGGTCAGGCGGAACTCGCAGCGGCGCACAAGCGCGTCGATCAGGAGCTCGCGCAAGCCCGTAATGACGGTCAACAACGCATTGCCGACGCTGAAAAGCGCGCGCAGGCCGTGGCCGAAGAAATCAAGGCTCAAGCCCATGCCGAAGCCGCCCGCATCATCGCTCAGGCGAAGGCGGACGCGGATCAGCAAATCGTGAAGGCGCGTGAAACGCTGCGCGGCGAAATCGCCACGCTGGCGGTCAAGGGCGCCGAGCAGATCCTGAAGCGCGAAGTCGATCAAACGGCCCACGCCGAACTGCTGAATCAACTGAAAGCCGAGCTCTGATCATGGCCGAACTTGCAACCATCGCCCGCCCTTACGCAGAAGCGCTGTTCCGCGTGGCCGAGGGTGGTGATATCGCCGCCTGGTCCACGCTCGTGCAAGAGCTGGCTCAGGTTGCGCAACTGCCCGAAGTGCTGTCCGTCGCGTCGAGCCCGAAAGTGAGCCGCGCGCAGGTCAACGAGCTGTTGCTCGCCGCGGTGAAGTCGCCGCTCGCGACCAGCGCGGAAGCGAAGAACTTCGTGCAGATGCTGGTCGAAAATCACCGTATCGCGCTGCTGCCGGAAATCTCCGTACAGTTCGACGAACTGAAGAATGCGCGCGAAGGCGCCGCCGACGTGCAGATCGTCAGCGCGTTTCCGCTCGAAGGCGCACAGCTCACCGAACTCCTCGCCAGCCTCGAACGCAAGTTCAAGCGCAAGCTGAAGCCGACTGTCCTGACCGATGCGTCGCTGATCGGCGGCGTGCGCGTGACGGTCGGCGACGAAGTGCTCGATACCTCGGTCCGCGCGCGGCTCGCCAGCATGCAGACAGCCTTGTGCGCTTGAGCGCCCAGGCAGCCGGCACGCAACAGAATTGACTATCAGGAGCGAATAATGCAACTCAATCCCTCTGAGATCAGCGAGCTGATCAAGAGCCGGATCCAGGGCCTTGAAGCGAGCGCAGACGTTCGCAACCAGGGCACCGTGATCTCCGTGACCGACGGTATCGTGCGTATCCACGGCCTGTCGGACGTGATGCAGGGCGAAATGCTCGAGTTCCCGGGCAACACGTTCGGCCTCGCGCTGAACCTCGAGCGCGACTCGGTCGGCGCGGTGATTCTCGGCGAATACGAACACATCTCGGAAGGCGACATCGTCAAGACGACGGGCCGCATTCTGGAAGTCCCGGTTGGTCCGGAACTCATCGGCCGCGTGGTCGATGCGCTCGGCAACCCGATCGACGGCAAGGGCCCGGTCAACGCGAAGCTGACCGACGCGATCGAAAAGATCGCCCCGGGCGTGATCTGGCGCAAGTCGGTGTCGCAGCCGGTGCAGACGGGCATCAAGTCGATCGACGCGATGGTGCCGATCGGCCGTGGCCAGCGTGAGCTGATCATCGGCGACCGTCAGTGCGGCAAGACCGCGGTGGCGCTCGACGCGATCATCAACCAGAAGGGCAAGGACCTGATCTGTATCTACGTCGCGATCGGCCAGAAGGCTTCGTCGATCATGAACGTGGTTCGCAAGCTCGAAGAAACGGGCGCGATGGAATACACGATCGTCGTCGCCGCTTCGGCATCGGATTCCGCCGCAATGCAGTATCTGGCACCGTACGCCGGCTGCACGATGGGCGAGTACTTCCGCGACCGCGGCCAAGACGCGCTGATCATCTATGACGACTTGACCAAGCAAGCCTGGGCATACCGTCAGATCTCGCTGCTGCTGCGCCGCCCGCCGGGCCGTGAAGCATACCCGGGCGACGTGTTCTATCTGCACTCGCGTCTGCTGGAGCGTGCAGCTCGCGTGTCGGAAGAGTACGTCGAGAAGTTCACGAACGGCGAAGTGAAGGGCAAGAGCGGTTCGCTGACGGCACTGCCGGTCATCGAAACGCAGGCTGGCGACGTGACCGCGTTCGTTCCGACGAACGTGATCTCGATTACCGACGGCCAGATCTTCTTGGAAACCGACCTGTTCAACGCAGGCATCCGCCCGGCAATCAACGCCGGCGTGTCGGTGTCGCGAGTCGGTGGCGCCGCTCAGACGAAGGTCGTGAAAAAGCTGTCGGGCGGTATTCGTACCGACCTCGCGCAGTACCGTGAACTCGCTGCATTCGCGCAGTTCGCATCGGACCTCGACGAAGCGACCCGCAAGCAGCTCGAGCGCGGCCGCCGCGTGACGGAACTGCTGAAGCAGCCGCAGTACCAGCCGTTGCAGGTCTGGGAACTGGCCGTGTCGCTGTACGCCGCGAACAACGGCTACCTCGACGACCTCGACGTGAAGCAAGTGCTCGCGTTCGAGAAGGGCCTGCGCGACAACCTGAAGACCAGCCACGCTGACCTCATCAAGCGCATCGAAGACACCAAGGATCTCTCGAAGGACGACGAAGGCGCGCTGCGCGCTGCAATCGAGTCCTTCAAGAAGTCGGGTGCCTATTGATCCGCGAGTGACACACTGAGGCCGCGCGGGTGCTGATGCGCCCGCGCCGCTTCGGTCAAGGAGCAAGCTATGGCTGGAATGAAGGAAATTCGCGGCAAGATCAAGAGCGTGCAAAACACGCGCAAGATCACGAAGGCGATGGAGATGGTGGCCGCATCGAAGATGCGCCGCGCGCAGGAACGCATGCGCGCAGCTCGTCCGTACGCGGACAAGGTCCGTGCCATCGCCGCGCACATGAGCCGCGCGAACCCGGAATACCGCCACCCGTTCATGGTGGCGAACGACGGCGTGAAGACGGCCGGCATCATCCTCGTCACGACCGACAAGGGTCTGTGCGGCGGTCTGAACACCAACGTGCTGCGTGCGACGGTGCAGAAGTTCAAGGAGCTGGAAGAGAGGGGCCAGAAGGTCGAAGCCACCGCAATCGGTAGCAAGGGCCTCGGGTTCCTGAATCGCTTCGGCGCGAAGGTGATGTCGCAGGTCGTACACCTCGGCGATACCCCGCACCTGGACAAGCTGATCGGCGCGGTCAAGACGCAGCTCGATCTGTACTCGGAAGGCAAGCTGTCGGCGGTTTATATCGCGTACACGCGCTTCATCAACACGATGAAGCAGGAAGCCGTGATCGAGCAACTGCTGCCGCTGTCTTCGGAACACTTCGAAGCGGATGACGGCACGCCGTCGACGTCGTGGGATTACATCTACGAGCCGGACGCACAGGCTGTCGTCGACGAACTGCTCGTGCGTTACGTCGAGGCGCTGGTGTACCAGGCCGTCGCGGAAAACATGGCGTCCGAGCAATCGGCGCGGATGGTCGCGATGAAGGCTGCGTCCGACAACGCGAAGACGGTGATCAGCGAACTGCAGCTCGTGTACAACAAGAGCCGTCAGGCCGCGATTACCAAAGAACTGTCGGAGATCGTCGGCGGCGCAGCCGCTGTTTAAGCGCGCGCCCCGGACGACAACTGCGCCCTTGCGCGAGTAAAGAATCAGGTATTTAAAGGAAAAGCGATGAGTACTGCTGCTTTGGTAGAAGGCAAGATCGTACAGTGCATCGGCGCCGTTATCGACGTGGAATTCCCGCGCGAAAGCATGCCGAAGATCTACGACGCGCTCATTCTCGATGGCTCGGAACTGACGCTCGAAGTCCAGCAGCAGCTGGGCGACGGCGTGGTCCGTACCATCTGTCTGGGTGCATCCGATGGCCTGCGCCGCGGTCTGACCGTGAAGAACACGGCAAAGCCGATTTCGGTACCGGTCGGCAAGCCGACCCTCGGCCGTATCATGGACGTGCTCGGCCGTCCGATCGACGAAGCTGGCCCGATCGAGAGCGACGTGACGCGCTCGATCCACCAGAAGGCTCCGGCGTTCGACGAACTGTCGCCGTCGACCGAACTGCTCGAAACGGGTATCAAGGTTATCGACCTGATCTGCCCGTTCGCAAAGGGCGGCAAGGTGGGTCTGTTCGGCGGTGCTGGCGTGGGCAAGACCGTCAACATGATGGAGCTCATCAACAACATCGCGAAGGAACACGGCGGTTACTCCGTGTTCGCGGGCGTGGGCGAGCGTACCCGTGAAGGGAACGACTTCTACCACGAAATGAAGGACTCGAACGTTCTCGACAAGGTCGCGCTGGTGTACGGCCAGATGAACGAGCCGCCGGGCAACCGTCTGCGCGTCGCGCTGACCGGCCTGACGATGGCCGAGCACTTCCGTGACGAAGGCCTCGACGTGCTGTTCTTCGTCGACAACATCTACCGTTTCACGCTGGCCGGTACCGAAGTGTCGGCACTGCTCGGCCGTATGCCGTCGGCAGTGGGCTATCAGCCGACGCTGGCTGAAGAAATGGGCAAGCTGCAGGAACGCATCACGTCGACCAAGAAGGGCTCGATTACGTCGGTCCAGGCCGTGTACGTCCCTGCGGATGACTTGACCGACCCGTCGCCGGCTACGACCTTCGGCCACCTGGACGCAACCGTCGTTCTGTCGCGTGACATCGCTTCGCTGGGTATCTACCCGGCAGTCGACCCGCTCGACTCGACCTCGCGCCAGATCGACCCGAACGTGATCGGCGAAGAGCACTACACGATCACGCGTCGCGTTCAGCAGACGCTGCAGCGCTACAAGGAACTGCGCGACATCATCGCGATTCTGGGCATGGACGAACTGTCGCCGGAAGACAAGCTGTCGGTCGCACGTGCGCGTAAGATCCAGCGTTTCCTGTCGCAGCCGTTCCACGTCGCAGAAGTGTTCACGGGCTCGCCGGGCAAGTACGTACCGCTGAAGGAAACGATCCGTGGCTTCAAGATGATCGTCGACGGCGAGTGCGACCACCTGCCGGAACAGGCGTTCTACATGGTCGGCACGATCGACGAAGCCTTCGAAAAGGCCAAGAAGATCCAGTAAGGGTCGGGTGTAACGCCGCGGGCGCCGTTGGCCGTTGATTCTCCTGTAGCACTGGCGACAGGAGACACGGCGCCCACGTAATACGCTCAACCCGCCGTGCATGGGACGAGGGTGCGCGCCGCAGGCGCGGGCACTCGTCGACAGGAGTCGATATGGCAACCATCAAAGTAGACGTCGTCAGCGCGGAAGAGCAGATCTTCTCGGGCCAGGCGAAATTCGTCGCGCTGCCGGGCGAAACGGGTGAGCTGGGTATTCTGCCGGGTCACACGCCGCTGATCACGCGGATTCGTCCGGGTGCGGTACGCATCGAAGTCGAGGGCGGCAACGACGAATTCGTGTTCGTCGCAGGCGGCATTCTCGAAGTGCAGCCGGGCGCCGTGACGGTGCTCGCCGATACCGCGATCCGCGGCAAGGACCTCGACGCGGCGAAAGCCGAGGAAGCGCGCAAGCGTGCCGAGGAAACGCTGCAGAACGCGAAGTCGGACCTCGACCTCGCAAAGGCGCAATCGGAGCTCGCGACCGCGATGGCGCAGCTCGAAGCGATCCAGCGTCTGGCGAAGGTTCGCAGCCGGCACTAAGCCGCGCGCGCGTACCTCGCGAAAGAAAGCAGCCTCCGGGCTGCTTTTTTTTCGCCCGTGGCCCGTTTCCGCGTCGTTTCGTCCGGTCGTGCTATTTCATCCGTCCGCCGCGATTTGATGTCAGAGTGTCGTCAGCGGAGCGCGGCATCATCCGCGGTGAGGCTGTCCGCCCCAATGGCGGTAGAGCGGGCGCGTGCGTCAGTCGCTCGCCCGGGCCGATCAGACAAAAACGGATGGAGACATTGATGGCAGCAGACCTTGGCAAGGCGGCGCTGATCGCGCCCGAAAACGGACTGTCGTACGTGCGCGGCGAGACAAGCGTACCGCTCTCCGAAGCGACGATCGGCCGGTTCCTGCTCGACACGGCCGGCCGCTTTCCCGATCGTCCGGCCGTCGTGTTCCGCGAACAGCAGGTGCGCTGGACGTGGCGCGAGTTCGCGCACGAGATCGACGTGCTCGCGGCCGGCCTCGTCGCGCTCGGCATCGCGAAGGGAGATTGCGTCGGCATCTGGTCGCCGAACCGCAGCGAATGGCTGCTCACGCAGTTCGCGACCGCGCGCATCGGTGCGATCCTCGTCAACATCAATCCGGCCTATCGGCTCGCGGAGCTCGAATACGCGCTGAACAAGGTCGGCTGCAAGGCCGTGATCGCAGCCGAGCGCTTCAAGAGCTCGGCGTACGTCGAGATGCTGCAGACCATCGCCCCCGAGCTCGCGAGCGCGACGCCGGGCGACCTGCATGCGGCGCGGCTGCCGAGCCTGCGCACGGTCGTGTCGATGGGCGAGGTCGCGCCGGCCGGGATGTTCCGCTTCGCGGACGTGATGGCGCGCGGCCGCGATTCGCTCGACGTCGCGGCGCTCGATGCGACCGGCGCGACGCTCTCGGCGACCGACCCGATCAACATCCAGTTCACGAGCGGCACGACCGGCAGCCCGAAGGGCGCGACGCTCACGCATCGCAACGTCGTCAACAATGCGCGTTTCATCGCGATGGCGATGCGCTTCACCGAGCAGGATTCGCTGTGCATTCCGGTGCCGCTGTATCACTGCTTCGGGATGGTGCTGGCGGTGCTCGCGTGTGTGTCGACGGGTGCGGCGATGGTGTTCCCCGGCGAGGCGTTCGATCCGGTCGCGACGCTCGCGGCGGTGGCCGACGAACGCTGCACCGCGCTGCACGGCGTGCCGACGATGTTCATCGCGGAGCTCGATCATCCGGCGTTCCCGAAATTCGACCTGTCGACGCTGCGCACCGGCATCATGGCCGGCTCGCCGTGTCCGATCGAGACGATGAAGCGCGTGGTGTCGCAGATGCATCTGTCGGAAATCACGATCGCGTACGGGATGACGGAGACGAGCCCTGTGTCGTTCCAGAGCTCGACCGACGATCCGCTGGAGAAGCGCACGACGACGGTCGGGCGCATCCAGCCGCACCTGGAAGTGAAGGTCGTCGATCCGAACGGCGATATCGTGCCGGTCGGTGCGACGGGCGAGCTGTGCACGAAGGGCTATTCGGTGATGCTCGGCTACTGGGACGACGACGCGAAGACGCGCGAAGTGCTGGTCGACGGCTGGATGCATACGGGCGATCTCGCGACGCTCGACGAGGACGGCTACTGCAACATCGTCGGCCGGCTGAAGGATATGGTGATTCGCGGTGGCGAGAACGTTTATCCACGCGAGATCGAGGAATTCCTGTTCAGGCATCCGAAGATTCAGAGCGCGCAGGTGTTCGGTGTACCGGACGCGAAGTACGGCGAGGAGCTGTGCGCGTGGATCGTGCTGCGCGCAGACGAGCACATGACCGAGGACGACGTGCGTGCGTTCTGCAACGGCCAGATCGCGCACTACAAGATTCCGCGCTATATCCGTTTCGTCGACGAATTGCCGATGACGGTGACGGGCAAGGTGCAGAAGTTCGTGATGCGCGAGCGGATGATCGACGAGCTGAAACTCGACGTGCAGAAGACCGCGTAAAGCGATCTGGCGACGGGAAAAAATGCGGCGGCCTGCGGGCCGTTGCGTTCTCTATGGACGAAAAAAAGCGGGCTTATTAGCCCGCTAAAAACCACACGCTACGGGGTTAGCGCGAGGAGACCAAAGATGAAACCGTGTCCGGCGGGGGGCCGGAAACGACTCCAACAGGGATGCCCCTCGGAAGGGCTTCGGTACGTGACCGACTGGCTCGCAGCGCTTCGCGTCCGCTCACACTTGGCACACGAGACCGCATCCGTGTTGAAACCGTTGAAGCCATTGTGGGCGAATTAACGACCCCTCGCGGTAACAAAGTGTTTCAGGTTGTAACGCCCGCCAGATAAGGCTTCGCGGGATTTTTTGCTGTTTTCGGGGTACTGAAAAAGGCAATTTTTACCCGTCTTTTCTGCAGAGTTTTCATCGCATGCGCGCGACGCGTTTTTCGTGCGTTTTCGCGCCGGTGAATTGCCGATTTGCACGGCGGAAATGGCATCGCACGACAGATACCACGCATGACGATTGATTTGTCGGAAAGATTTTGAAACGTGATCGGCGCGCGCAATAGTCGGCCATTTAGCCAATTTCGCGGCTTGGCGCAATTTGCGCGGCACGCCAATGTGTAACGGCAATGCGCATGCTGCAGTCGCACATCGCCGTCCACGACGGATTTGTCGGCCGCGACCGCGGGGTCGGCGCCCGTTATCGAACGCGCCCGCCGCGGCCGGATCCGCTTACTTCAGCCACTTGTCGGAGATCGCCCGGTATTCGCCGGTCGATAGCGCGAGGTGCAGCCACTGGTCGACGTACTGCTGGAATACGACGTCGCCGCGCGGCACCATGTATGCCTTCTCGCCGAACTGGAACGGCTTGTCCGGATGCACCGAGCACAGGCCCGGATTCAGCTTTTGCTGCAGTAGCGTCTCGGATGCATCGGTCACCATCACGTCGGCCTTGCCGGCAAGGATCTGCTTGAAGATCGTCACGTTGTCCGGATAGACGGTCAGGTTCGCATGCGGGAAGAACTGCTTCGCAAAGCGCTCGTTGGTGCCGCCAGGATTCACGATCACGTGTGTCTCGGGCCGGTCGATCTGCGCGACCGTCTGGTACTTGTCGACGTCCGCGCAGCGCGCGATCGGCGTCTTGCCGTCTATCACGTACGGCTGCGTGAAGAACGCGCGCTTCTGGCGCTCGAGCGTCGTCGAGACGCCGCCCACGGCGATATCGCACTTCGCGATGAAATCGCTGGTGAGGTTCGGCCAGCTCGTCTTCACGAAGTCGGCCTTTACGCCGAGCGATTTCGCGAGCGATTCGGCCATGTCGATGTCGATGCCCTCGAAGCGGCCATCGGTTCGGTAGTACGAGTACGGCTTGTAGTCGCCGGTCGTGCACACGCGCAGCGTGCCGCGCGCGATCACGTCGTCGAGCCGCGAGCCGGCGGCGGGCGCGGCAGCGGCGGCCTGCGCATGCGCGGCGGCGCAGCAGAGCATGGCAGCCGTCGTGAGCGCCAGCGTGGCGAACGTCTTCATCGGTCTCCTCCTTCGTTCGGTTTGATATCAGCGTCCGATCATAACGGAGCCATCGCGCGCGTCATATGGCCGCCATCGCATCGGCATACGCGGCCGTGCGGCCCCGCTCCGGTAAAATGCCGCTTTGCCTTCGCATCGTCGCTCCTACCGTGGCCCATAACCTGCTCAACGATACCTTCCTGCGTGCGCTTCTGCGCGAGCCGACCGACTACACGCCGATCTGGCTGATGCGCCAGGCGGGCCGCTATCTGCCCGAATACAACGCGACCCGCGCGCGCGCGGGCAGCTTCCTCGGCCTCGCGAAGAATCCCGACTACGCGACCGAAGTGACGCTGCAGCCGCTCGATCGCTTTCCGCTCGACGCCGCGATCCTGTTCTCGGACATCCTGACGATTCCCGACGCGATGGGCCTCGGCCTCGACTTCCAGGTCGGCGAAGGGCCGAAGTTCGCGCATCCGGTGCGCACCGAGGCCGACGTCGCGAAGCTCGCGGTGCCGGACATCGAGGAGACGCTCGGCTACGTGACCGGCGCGGTGCGCGAGATCCGCCGCGCGCTGACCGACGCCCAGGGCCGCCAGCGCGTGCCGCTGATCGGCTTCTCGGGCAGCCCGTGGACGCTCGCGTGCTACATGGTCGAAGGCGGCGGGTCGGACGACTTCCGCACGGTGAAGTCGATGGCGTATTCGCGCCCCGACCTGATGCACCGGATTCTCGACGTGAATGCGCAGGCCGTGGCCGCGTACCTGAACGCGCAGATCGAAGCCGGCGCGCAAGCCGTGATGATCTTCGATACGTGGGGCGGCGCGCTGGCGGATGGCGCGTACCAGCGCTTCTCGCTGGATTACATCCGCCGCGTGGTCGCGCAGCTCAAACGCGAACATGACGGCGAGCGCGTGCCGGTGATCACGTTCACGAAGGGTGGCGGTCTGTGGCTCGAGGAAATCGCGGCGACCGGCGTCGACGCGGTCGGGCTCGACTGGACGGTCAACCTCGGCGCCGCACGCGAGCGCGTGGGCGGCCGCGTCGCGCTGCAGGGCAACCTCGATCCGACGATCCTGTTTGCGCCGCCGGCTGCGGTGCGCGAGCAGGCGCGCGCGGTACTCGACAGCTATGGCAACCATCCGGGCCACGTATTCAACCTCGGCCACGGGATTTCGCAGTTCACGTCGCCGGATCACGTCGCCGAACTCGTCGACGAAGTGCATAGCCACAGCCGCGCAATCCGTAGCGGAGCGGCAGGCTGAATGCAAGGGCAGTTATGCTGCACTGCGGGGTAACGGCGTTTCGCTGTCTGCGCTAAACAGGGCGCAACCCCGCCCCGGTTGCCGATTCCTTGCTTGTCAAGACTTGACTTATGCACATTTTCCACGTTGCAGCGCGGTAGAGCCCTGTATCGGTCGAATTGTCTCGCTATGGTTCGGTAATTTGAATAGCAGCCTTATGGAATAAGGCTCCGCGGGGCGCGGCAGCGGGCGGCCGAAAACAGCGGAAAGCACGGCCCCGCGTGCTTCGCGGCTGTTGAACGGCGAGTTCTCAACAAAGTTATCCACAGGCTGGTCAGGGTATACGGCGATTCCTAATGCGAATCCAAAACTTAGCGCCGAATCTGAAGTTTTACTTTAAGTTCGCCACCTTGACGCGGACGTGGGGGCCAGTCGTCCGCACTGCCCGAGTCGCTGCCGGAGTGCAGTGATGGACGGTACCTACCTGCGGGTCGCGCTCGACCATCCGCTCGCCACCCTGTTCGACTACCGCTGCGACGTGCAGCCGGCGCCTGAGCCCGGCACGCTCGTGCAAGTCCCGTTCGGCAGGCGGCAGGCCGTCGGGCTCGTCTGCGAGGTAACGACTCACACCGATGTGCCGCCGTCCCGTTTGCGCGCGATCGACGCCATCTGCACCGAACTGCCGCCGCTGTCGCCGGACTGGCTCGCGCTCGTATCGTTCGCGGCCGACTACTACCAGCGCGGGCGTGGCGAAGTCGCGCTGCCGGCGCTCCCGCAGGCGCTGCGCGACGCGCAGCGCTGGGGGCGGCTGCTTGCCCCCGAGGTTCGCTACCGGCTGACCGACGCCGGCCGCGCTGCGCTTCCCGATGCGCTGCCCGCGCGCGGGGCTGCCCTGCGCCGGCTCGCGCAGGCGCTTGCCGACACCGATTCGCTGACGCTGCCCGATGCGCGCGTGTTGCATCCGAAGGCGGTCGCGACGCTCGACGACTGGGCGGCGCGCGGCTGGGTCGCCGTCGAGGAAATCGGCTGGGCCGATACGCCTGTGCCCAAAGCTGTGGATAACCTGTCGACAACCAGTGGGCGAGCTGTGCCGCCGGCGCTCACCGACCAGCAGGCCGAGGCGCTGGACGCGATCCGCGCGGGCCAGGGGTTCGCGCCGTTCCTGCTGCACGGCGTGACGGGCAGCGGCAAGACCGAGGTCTATCTGCACGCGCTGGCGGCGTTGCTCGACGCGCGGCCGGACGCGCAGGCGCTCGTGCTCGTTCCCGAAATCAACCTGACGCCGCAGTTCGAGGCCGCGTTTCGCGCGCGCTTCGCGGGCGCGCTGGCCGACGACGCGATCGTCACGCTGCACAGCGGGCTCGCCGAAGGCGAGCGTGCGCGCAACTGGCTCGCCGCGCATACGGGCCGTGCGCGGATTGTGCTCGGCACGCGGCTCGCGGTGCTCGCGTCGCTGCCGACGCTTGCGCTGATCGTCGTCGACGAGGAACACGAGCCCGCATACAAGCAACAGGAAGGGCTGCGCTATTCGGCGCGCGATCTCGCCGTCTGGCGAGCGAAACACCTTGGCATTCCGGTCGTGCTCGGCTCGGCGACGCCGTCGCTCGAAAGCTGGTGGCAGGCCGAGCAAGGCCGCTATACGCGGCTCACGCTGTCGCGCCGCGCGGTGGCCGACGCGACGCTGCCCACCGTGCGGCTGATCGATCTCGAAGAGGAGCGGCGACGCGGGCGCGCGTCGATGGGCGGGCTGTCCGGGCCGCTCGTCGCGGCGCTGAAGGCGCGGCTCGAGCGCGGCGAACAGAGCCTCGTATTCCTGAACCGGCGCGGCTACGCGCCGCAGCTCGCGTGCGACGCATGCGGCTGGGTCGCCGGCTGCCCGCGCTGCAGCGCGTACGTCGTGCTGCACAAGCCCGAGCACGCGCTGCGCTGCCATCACTGCGGCTGGGAAGCGCGCATTCCGCGCTCGTGTCCGGAGTGCGGGAACGTCGACATCGCGCCGCTCGGGCGCGGCACGCAGCGCATCGAGGAGGCGCTCGCCGAGGCGGTGCCGGGCGCACGCGTGTTGCGGATCGACGCGGACAGCACTCGCCGCAAGGGCAGTGCGCAGGCGCTTTTCTCGGACGTGCATGCGGGGGAAGTCGACATTCTCGTCGGCACGCAGATGATCGCGAAGGGGCACGACTTCCAGCGCGTGTCGCTCGTCGGCGTGCTCAACGCAGATACGGCGCTGTTCTCGCACGACTTCCGCGCGAGCGAGCGGTTGTTCGCGCAACTGATGCAGGTGAGCGGCCGCGCGGGGCGTGCGGGCCTGCCGGGCGAGGTGCTCGTGCAGACGCGCTATCCGCGTCACGCGCTGTATCACGCGCTCGGGCGGCAGGATTACGTAGGCTTCGCGAATTCGACGCTCGGCGAGCGTCGCGACGCGCATCTGCCACCGTTCGTCTATCAGGCGCTGCTGCGCGCCGAAGGGCGCACGCTGGACGCGGCGCTGGCGTTCCTGCAGCAGGCCGCGGCTGCATTGCCTGGATTGCCGGGTGCCGATCGCGTGACCGTGTACGACGCGGTGCCGATGACGATCGTGAAGGTCGCGAACGTCCATCGAGCGCAACTGTTGCTCGAAAGCGCGTCGCGGGCCGCGCTGCAGCATGCGCTGCGCGCATGGCAGCCGGAGCTGCGTGCGCTGAAGGGCGTGCTGCGGTGGAGCGTCGAGGTCGATCCGCTGGATATCTGAGTATCCGGGCGGCGCCGGCGCGGTTGTCGCGCTGCCCGTCACCGTCTTGCCGCCCCGCGCCCGGGCCGACCGCCGGGCCGCGCTTTTTCCCGTCTCTCGTCCCCGTTCCCGTTCCCGTTCCGCGCGGACCCGCTCGCACCCCCCCAGTGCAACCCGTTTTCTCCCGCCGTCGTACGCATCAAAGGTTGCGCATATGGGCCGAATCGGTCCCGATCAGGGAAAACACCGATCCGCCGACCACGGGCAACCCCTAGGTTGCAACCATCTAAGTGGCTGATTATATTGACTAACCATCAGGTGCAACCGACCTCCCAATCTGGTTGCACCTTTTTATTGCGTGCCGTAGGATTTCGCGCATCCTCTCACACCATATTGCCGGGCTCGCACCGGCGCACGAACCCACCATGGCAAGCACGACTCTCGGCGTCAAGGTCGACGACCTTCTCCGCTCGCGCCTGAAAGACGCGGCAGCGCGTCTCGAGCGCACCCCCCACTGGCTGATCAAGCAGGCGATCTTCGCGTATCTCGAGCGGATCGAGCACGGCCAGCTGCCGCCCGAGCTGTCGGGCAGCAGCGGAGTCACGGAGCTGGCCGACGGACAGTCGACGGACGGCGACGACGACAACTCGCCGCATCCGTTCCTCGAGTTCGCACAGAACGTGCAGCCGCAATCGGTGCTGCGCGCGGCGATCACGGCAGCGTACCGCCGCCCCGAGCCGGAATGCGTGCCGTTCCTGCTGGGCCAGGCCCGCCTGCCGGCGAACCTGCAGGCCGACGTGCAGACGCTCGCGACGACGCTCGTCGAGGCGCTGCGCGAGAAGAGCTCGGGCGGCGGCGTCGAAGGGCTGATCCACGAGTTTTCGCTGTCGAGCCAGGAAGGCGTGGCGCTGATGTGTCTGGCCGAAGCGCTGCTGCGTATTCCCGATCGCGCGACGCGCGATGCGCTGATCCGCGACAAGATCAGCAAGGGCGACTGGCGCTCGCACGTCGGCCACGCACCGTCGCTGTTCGTGAACGCGGCGACCTGGGGGCTGATGATCACCGGCAAGCTCGTGACGACCAACAGCGAAGCGGGCCTGTCGTCGGCGCTCACGCGCCTGATCGGCCGCGGCGGCGAGCCGCTGATCCGCAAGGGCGTCGACATGGCGATGCGCCTGATGGGCGAGCAGTTCGTCACTGGCGAGACGATTTCCGAAGCGCTCGCGAACAGCCGCAAGTACGAAGCGCGCGGCTTCCGCTACTCGTACGACATGCTCGGCGAAGCGGCGACGACCGAAGAGGACGCGCAGCGCTACTACGCATCGTATGAGCAGGCGATCCATGCGATCGGCAAGGCGGCCGGCGGCCGCGGCATCTACGAAGGCCCGGGCATCTCGATCAAGCTGTCGGCGCTGCATGCGCGCTACTCGCGCTCGCAGCAGGACCGCACGATGAGCGAACTGTTGCCGCGCGTGCGCGCGCTGGCGCTGCTCGCGCGTCGCTACGACATCGGCCTGAACATCGACGCGGAAGAGGCGGACCGTCTCGAACTGTCGCTCGACCTGCTCGAGGCGCTGTGTTTCGATCCGGATCTCGCGGGCTGGAACGGCATCGGCTTCGTCGTGCAGGGCTACCAGAAGCGCTGCCCGTTCGTAATCGATTACCTGATCGATCTCGCGCGCCGCAGCCGTCACCGCCTGATGATCCGTCTGGTGAAAGGCGCGTACTGGGACACCGAAATCAAGCGTGCGCAGGTCGACGGCCTCGAAGGCTACCCGGTCTATACGCGCAAGATCTACACGGACGTGTCGTATCTGGCGTGCGCGAAGAAGCTGCTCGCGGCGCCCGACGCCGTCTACCCGCAGTTCGCGACGCACAACGCCTACACGCTGGCCGCGATCTATCACCTGGCGGGCCAGAACTACTACCCGGGCCAGTACGAATTCCAGTGCCTGCACGGGATGGGCGAGCCGCTGTACGAGGAAGTCACCGGCCGCGACAAGATGAATCGTCCGTGCCGCGTGTACGCACCGGTTGGCACGCACGAAACGCTGCTCGCGTACCTGGTGCGCCGTCTGCTGGAAAACGGCGCGAACACGTCGTTCGTGAACCGCATCGCGGATAAAACCGTATCGGTGAAGGAACTGGTCGCCGACCCGGTCGACGAGGCATCGAAGGTCGTGCCGCTCGGCGCGCCACACACGAAGATCCCGCTGCCGCGCAACCTGTACGGCGACGAACGCCCCAACTCGATGGGCCTCGACCTGTCGAACGAACACCGTCTCGCGTCGCTGTCGTCCGCGCTGCTCGCGAGCGCGCACCATCCGTGGCGCGCGGCACCGATGCTGGCCGACGATGCGCTCGCCGACGCACCGGTGCGCGACGTGCGCAACCCGGCCGACCAGCGCGACATCGTCGGCACGGTCAGCGAAGCGACCTCCGAACACGTAAGCGCGGCGCTCGCGCACGCGGTGGCTGCCGCGCCGATCTGGCAGGCGACGCCGGTCGATGCGCGCGCCGACTGCCTGGTGCGCGCGGCCGACCTGCTCGAAGCGCAGATGCACACGCTGATGGGCCTGATCGTGCGCGAAGCCGGCAAATCGCTGCCGAACGCGATCGCCGAAATCCGCGAAGCGGTCGACTTCCTGCGCTACTACGCAGCGCAGATCCGCGACGAGTTCTCGAACGACACGCACCGTCCGCTCGGCCCCGTGGTCTGCATCAGCCCGTGGAACTTCCCGCTCGCGATCTTCATGGGCCAGGTGGCCGCGGCGCTCGCGGCCGGCAACACGGTGCTCGCGAAGCCGGCCGAACAGACGCCGCTGATCGCCGCGCAGGCCGTGCGCCTGCTGCGCGAGGCCGGCGTGCCGGCCGGCGCGGTGCAACTGCTGCCGGGCACGGGCGAAACCGTCGGTGCTGCGCTGGTTGCCGATCCGCGCACGCGGGCGGTGATGTTCACGGGTTCGACTGAAGTCGCCCGCCTGATCAACAAAACGCTGTCCGCGCGCCTCGACCCGGACGGCAAGCCGATTCCGCTGATCGCCGAAACGGGCGGCCAGAACGCGATGATCGTCGACTCGTCTGCACTCGCGGAGCAGGTCGTCGCGGACGTGATGCAGTCGTCGTTCGATTCGGCCGGTCAACGGTGTTCGGCGCTGCGCGTTCTGTGTCTGCAGGACGATGTCGCGGACCGTACGCTGACGATGCTCAAGGGCGCGATGCACGAGCTGACGCTCGGCAACCCGGACCGTCTGTCGACGGACGTCGGCCCGGTGATCGACGCCGAAGCGAAGCAGACGATCGACACGCACGTCGCGTCGATGAAGGACAAGGGGCATGCGGTCACGCAACTGCCGTTGCCGGAAGCCTGCGCGCACGGCACGTTCGTGCCGCCGACGCTGATCGAGATCGGCAGCATCGACGAGTTGAAGCGTGAAGTGTTCGGCCCCGTGCTGCACGTCGTGCGCTACCGCCGCAGCCAGCTCGACAAGCTGCTCGAGGCGATCCGCGCGACCGGTTATGGCCTCACGCTCGGCATCCACACGCGGATCGACGAGACGATCGCGCACGTGATCTCGAATGCGCACGTCGGCAATATCTACGTGAACCGCAACGTGATCGGCGCGGTGGTCGGCGTGCAGCCGTTCGGCGGCGAAGGGCTGTCGGGCACGGGCCCGAAGGCCGGCGGCGCGCTGTATCTGCAGCGCCTGCTCGCGACGCGTCCGTCGGGCCTGCCGCGTTCGCTCGCGCAGACGCTGATCGCGGACGGCGCGGTCGCAGGCGAGCAGCGCGGCAATCCGGCGGCGGCGCTCATCGCGCTGCGCGACTGGCTGATCGAGCAGCGCGAGCCGGCGCTCGCCGCACGCTGCGACGGTTATCTCGCGCAAGTGCCGGCCGGTGCAACCGCGGTGCTGAACGGTCCGACGGGCGAGCGAAACACGTATACACTCGGCCCGCGCGGCACGGTGCTGTGTGTCGCGGCGACGCCAGGCGGCGCCCGCGCGCAGTTCGCGGCGGTGCTGGCGACGGGCAACCGCGCGCTGTTCGCCGGTGCGGCGGGCGAGGCGCTGGCGGCCGCGCTGCCGGCTGCGCTGAAGGCACATGCGGCCGTGCGCAAGCAGGCCGATGCGCCGTTCGACGCGGTGCTGTTCGAAGGCGACAGCGACGAACTGCAGAAGCTCGTGAAGGACGTCGCGCAGCGGCCGGGCCCGATCGTGTCGGTGCAGGGCGTGTCGGTGGGCGCGTTCGAGAACGGCGATGCGGAAGACTACGCGCTCGAGCGGCTGTTGACCGAGCGCTCGGTCAGCGTGAACACGGCCGCGGCGGGCGGCAATGCGAACTTGATGACGATCGGCTGACCATCCTTGCCGTTCGGATCAACCAAAGGAAGCGGCAAGGCGATCCCGAAGCCGCTCCATTTACCCTGGTACCAAGGAGATGCAATGCAACACACGATGAAAAAGCTGGCAGGCGCGACGTTTGTCGCGGTCATGTCGCTTGCGGGGACGGCCCATGCAGATGACGTGAAGATCGGTTACGCAGGGCCGATGACGGGTGCCCAGGCGCACTACGGCAAGGATATGCAGAACGGGATCGTGCTCGCGCTGGAAGACTTCAACGCGACGAACCCGAAGATCGGCGGCAAGCCGGTGAAGTTCACGCTCGAGACGCAGGACGACCAGGCTGACCCGCGCACCGGCACGACGGTTGCGCAGAAGCTCGTCGACGACGGCATCAAGGGCATGCTCGGCCACTTCAATTCGGGCACGACGATTCCGGCTTCGCGCATTTATGCGAACGCCGGCATTCCGGAAATCGCGATGGCGACGGCACCGGAATACACGCAGCAGGGTTACAAGACGACCTTCCGCATGATGACGTCCGACACGCAGCAGGGCTCGGTGGCGGGCTCGTTCGCGTCGAAGGGTCTCGGCCTGAAGAAGATCGCGATCGTCGACGACCGCACGGCCTACGGCCAGGGTCTCGCCGACCAGTTCGAGAAGGCCGCGAAGGCCGGCGGCGCGACGATCGTCGACCGTGAATTCACGAACGACAAGGCAGTCGACTTCAAGGCGATCCTGACCAAGATCAAGGCGACGAAGCCGGACCTCGTCTACTACGGCGGCGCGGACTCGCAGGCAGCGCCGATGGTCAAGCAGATGAAGACGCTCGGCATCACCGCGCCGCTGATGAGCGGCGAAATGGTGAAGACGCCGACGTTCCTGAAGATCGCCGGCCCTGCGGCCGAAGGTACGATCGCATCGCTGGCAGGCCTCCCGCTCGACGAAATGCCGGGTGGCAAGTCGTACGCCGAGAAGTACAAGAAGCGCTTCGGCGAAGACGTGCAGACCTATTCGCCGTACGCATACGACGGCGCGATGGCGATGCTCAATGCGATGAAGAAGGCTGATTCGACCGATCCGGCGAAGTACCTGCCGGTGCTCGCGAAGACCGACATGGCTGGCGTCACGTCGACGCACGTCGCGTATGACGCGAAGGGCGACCTGAAGAACGGCGGCATCACGATGTACAAGGTCGAGAAGGGTGAGTGGAAGCCGCTGAAGAGCATCGGCGGCAAGTAAGCAGAATGGGCGTCGCGAGCGGTGTCGAGAGGCGCCGCCGTGCGCAGCATGTGAAGAAGCCACCGGGCCGTCGGGTCCGGTGGCTTTTTCTTTGGCGGTGCGCGGCCAGGTAGTACATATGGATTTTGCCGGCGACGGTTCAGCGATGTGGGTATGTTCCGGCAGGTGCGTCGCGGTGTATGTCAATGCCTCGTTCCCACGTGCGGCGCTACTTCCCACGTGCCGGAAGGCTCGCGCAATACACCGCCGCGCGCTGTTGTCGCGCCACGTATCGCCAGTCTGTAGGCGGGCGGCGCGAGCGGCGGCACATAGGTCGGATCGAACAGGCCCGCAACGCGTTGCCCATCCTCCACGCGAATGCCCCATGAACTGCGCAGCGTTTCGGTAATGCGGTCGCCGCTGCTCAACCGGCTACCCACCAATGCGAATGGCTTGCCTCCGCTATGGTGGTTTTCCGCGCCGTCGATAATCGCAGCCTCGCTGCCGTCGTCATAGGTCACTACATCGCCGACGCAGGCGACTTCCAATCCAGCCAAGGTCAAGCCGCTGGTTGCGGTGGTGACGCGTCCACCGCGTTCCGTGAGTGCGCCAACGGCGGCGAAAAGATGGGTCGGTGCTTGGAGTTCGTTTTTCATCCGGCTTCCCTGTCTCAGTAAATGGAATGGCTGCCTGGAGACGCTATTCCAGATAAGAAACGTCGATCAATCGGACGAGTATGATTTAGTATTGCTAACTTCTATTACTTGTTCCGTACGGCTTGTTGCATTGACCGAGCGTGCGCGAATGCGTTAGGTCAGGTGTCGCGGATAGGCAATGGTGCCGTATCCAGCTTTTGGGTTCGCAAGGGGAATATGGGTGTGCGAGTTACCCATGCGCCGGCTCAACCGCGGATACTCAGTCTCTGCGCACGCGCAGCAGGAACTTCTGCAATTTTCCCGTCGGCGTGCGCGGCAGCGTTTCCGCGAACACGAATTCGCGCGGGATCTTGTAGGCGGCGAGCCGCTCGCCGCAGAACGCGCGCAGCGCATCCGCATCGGGCGCGGTGCCCGCACGCAGCACGACGTGCGCGACGACCGTTTCGCCCCAGTCCGGATGCGGGACGCCGACGACGGCCGCTTCCGCGATGCCTGGATGCGCGCCGAGCACGTCCTCCACTTCTTTCGAATAGACGTTCTCGCCGCCCGTCACGATCATGTCCTTCAGCCGGTCGACGATGAACAGATAGCCATCCTGATCGATGCGTGTGATGTCGCCGGTGCGATACCAGCCGTCCGGCGCGAACGCGGCGCGCGTCGCGGCCGCGTCGTCGAGATAGCCGAGCATCATGCTGTCGGCCTTCAGCCAGATCTCGCCGGTTTCGCCGGGCTGCGCATCGCGCGCTCCGTCACCGTTCATGGACACGACGCGCAGGTCGACGCCGGGGCCGCCCTGGCGGCCGATCGAGCCGGCCTTCGCGATCTGCTCGTCCGGATACAGCGTGGTGCCGGCCGGGCCCGTCTCCGTCATTCCGTAAACCTGAAAGAATGCATCGCTGCGATACGCGTGTGCGAGCCGTTCGGCCTGCGTGGCGCCGATCGGGCCGCCGCCATAGAGCCACGCGCGCACGCTCGACAGGTCGAACGTCGCGAAGTGCTCGATCGTGTCGAGCGGCAGCGTGTACGACACCGGCGCACCGAAATACAACGTCACGCGCTCGCGCTCGATCGCCTGCAGGAAGCGCAGCGGATGGTATTCGCGCAGCAGCACGACGGTGCCGCCCGCATACAGCGTGCCGCCGAACCAGTTGTTCAGCGGCGACGAATGCCAGAGCGGCATCGCCATCAGCGTACGTTCGTTGCGGCCGATTCCGGTTGCGAGCGCGGCGGCCATCGCGGCGAACGTCACCGTGCGGTGGCTGTGCACGCAGCCTTTCGGACGGCCGGTCGTACCGGACGTGTAGAGGATCTGCGCGACGTCGTTGTCGGCCGGCTCGATGCCCGCTATGCCGTCCATTTCCGTGCGCATCGCGTCGAAGTCCGGCACGCCGTCGGCATGGCCTTCGGTGACGAGCCGTTGCGCCGGATGGATCACGCGCGACAGCACCGGCGCGAGCGCCGCATCGAACAGGATCACCTTGCTGCGGCTGTGTTCGAGCACGTAGTCGACCTCCGGCGCCTGCAGCTTGTGGTTGACCGGCACGAACGCGGCGCCGAGCCGCCATGCGCCGAACATCAGGTCGACGAACGCGGGCGTGTTCACGCACATCGCGGCGACGCGGTCGCCGGCCGCGACGCCGAGCGCGCTCAGCACGGCCGCCGCGCGATGCGAGCGCTCGCGTGCGGCGGCGTACGTGATCGCCGTGTCGTCGTGGATCAGGAACGGCTTGTCGGGCGTCGCGCGGGCGGCGCGATCGAGGGCGGCGACGAGGTTCATCAGGGCTCCGGGCGGGCGTGACGGATGAGCGGGCGGACAGGCGTCAGGCCGGGTACGCGCGCTGCAGCAGCGCGCCGACGTCGAGCGCGTGCGGATCGAAGCCGCCCACGATGCGGCCCCAGTCGGGTGCGGCGAGCCGCGTCGCGATGAACGCATCGGCGACGGCCGCAGGCGCATCGCGCCGCAGCAGGCACGCCTGCGCGACGAGCGCGAGCCGCTGCGCGAACACGCGCGCCGATGCCTCGAGCGTGTCGGCCGGCGCCGCGAGCATCGCACGCAGCGTGTCGAGCGCCGCACGGATGCGCGGCTCGCCCGCGCCGAGGTCGTCCAGCTCGGCCAGCAGCGCGGCGGCCGCGTCGGGCTCGCGCGACACCGCGCGCAGCACGTCGAGGCACATCACGTTGCCGGAGCCTTCCCAGATCGAGTTGACGGGCGCTTCGCGAAACAGCCGCGCGATCGGCCCGTCGTCGACGTAGCCGTTGCCGCCGAACACTTCCATCACTTCGCCGCTCAGTTCGACCGCGCGCTTGCAGACCCAGAATTTCGCGGCAGGCGTGACGATCCGCTTCCACGCGCGTTCGCGCGGCGAGTCGTCGCGCTCGAACGCATCGGCGAGGCGCATCGCCAGGGCAAGCGCGGCTTCGCTTTCGAGCGCGAGATCGGTGAGCACGGTGCGCATCAGCGGCTGCTCGGCGAGCGCGCGGCCGAACGCGTGGCGCTGACGCGTATAGGCGATCGCCTGCACGACGCCCTGGCGCAGCATCGCCGCGCTGCCGAGCACGCAGTTCAGCCGCGTGTAGGTGGCCATCTCGATGATGGTCGGAATCCCGCGGCCTTCGTCGCCGAGCATGATGCCCCACGCGTCGTTCAGTTCGATCTCGCTGCTCGAATTGCTGCGGTTGCCGACCTTGTTCTTCAGCCGCTGGATCTCGACCGCGTTCTTCGTGCCGTCCGGCCGCCAGCGGGGTACGTAGAAGCACGACGGGCTACCCGCTTCGGTGTGGGCGACGACGAGGTGCGCATCGCACATCGGCGCGGAGAAGAACCACTTGTGGCCGCGCAGCCGGTATTCGCCGCCGCGCCCGCCCGCGCCGACGGCAGTCGCGAGCGTCGCGTTCGCGCGCACGTCGGAGCCGCCCTGTTTTTCGGTCATCCCCATGCCGAACCAGATCGAGCGCTTGTCGGCGACCGGCACGTCGCGCGGGTCGTAGTCGTCGCTGTAGAGCTTGTCGCGCAGCAGCGCCCACAGCGCGGGCTCCTTCTGCAGCACGGGAATCGCGGCCTGCGTCATCGTGGCCGGGCACAGTGTGCCGGCCTCGATCTGGCCGTGCAGGTAGAAGCCGGCCGCGGTCGCGGCCCACCGGCCGGGGCGCGTATCGCGGAACGCGAGCGATACGAAGCCTTCGTTGCGGTACATCCCGAGCAGCGTGTGCCACGCCGGATGGAAGTCGACGCGGTCGATGCGCCGGCCGCGCCGGTCGAACGCGTTCAGCTCCGGCGTGTGGCGATTCGCTTCGTCGGCGAGCCGCGCGGTGTCGGCGCTGCCGAGCCGCGCGCCGTACGCGTCGAGCCGCGGCACGGCCCAGTCGGCGCCGGCGCGGGCGAGCGCCTCGCGCAGCGCGGCGTCCGTCGCGAAGAGGTTATAGTCGACCAGTTCGTCGAACTGGTTCGTGACGGCATGGGTCGATTCGGTCATCGGGTTGTCTCCGGTCTCATGCTTCGCGCCCGGCCGGCCGGGTGCCGCGCTGCCGGCGCGTGCATGCCGGTGCCGGCTTCCGGTCAAACGTGTTTCCGCTGAATTTCAGAGTAGCAAATATGCCGTCGCGACATGTTCAGGTTCCGGCGCCGCCCGGCCAGCCGGCGGCGCAACCCGCGCCCGCATTGCGCCGCCGGCCGCGCCAGTCGCGCGCGCAGGCCACGTCCGATGCGCTTCAGCAGGCATTCGTTCAGCTTTTGCTCGAGCGCGGCTATGCAAAGGCGACGATCCGCGAGATCGCGGCCGTCGCAGGCGTGAGCATCGGCACCTTCTACGAATACTTCGGCGACAAGCAGAGCCTCGCCGCGCTGTGCATTCACCGGCGCGTGCTCGCGCTGGCCGACCGGTTGCGCGACGCGGCGCACGGGTTGCGCGGCGCGCCGCGCGCCGAACTCGCGGCCGCGCTCGTCGACCTGCAACTCGACGCAATCGGCGCGGACGCTGCGCTATGGAGCGCGCTGTTCGCGCTGGAGCGGCAGGTGTCGCAGCTCGTCGCCTACCGCCGGCACTACGATGCCTACGTCGCGCTGTGGCGCGACGCGCTCGCACAGGCCGCCGATCCGCCGCCGGCCGAGCGGCTCGACGGGCTCGCGCGGATGGCGCATACGGTCTGTTACGGCGGCGTGTCGCAGGCGTTGCTGACGCTCGGGCCGGCACTCGACTTCGGCGCGCTGCGCGGCGAGCTGCACACGCTGCTGGGCGCGTATCTGGCGGCCGGCGCCAGCCCGTCATCCGCGTGAACAGACCCTAGGGGTAATGCCCGATTCGCATGCGGCGTGGGCGGCGCCACCGTCCCGCCGAGCCTTTCGTGCCAAGAGCCATGAGAAAAATGCATGGCCGCCATGACGAACTTTCGATTGTCCGCCGATATTGGCTGGGGCTAAATCATGCGGCATGTGCAGGGCCGCGCGTTTCGTGCGGGCCCGCCCGAAGGACATCAGAAGGAGGAGTCATGCGAAGCGCCACCACGCCCCGTTCGAAACTGCCCGACGTCGGGACGACGATCTTCACGGTGATCGGCCAGCTTGCTGCGCAGCACGATGCGCTGAACCTGTCGCAGGGCGCGCCGAATTTCGCGCCAGATCCGGCGCTCGTCGAGGGCGTCGCACGCGCGATGCGCGACGGCCACAACCAGTACGCGCCGATGGCCGGCATCGTGTCGCTGCGCGAGCGGCTCGCGGAGAAGACCGAGGCGCTGTACGGCACGCGCTACGACCCGGGCACCGAGATCACGGTGATCGCGAGCGCGAGCGAAGGGCTCTACGCGGCGATCAGCGCGCTCGTGCATCCGGGCGACGAAGTGATCTATTTCGAGCCGTCGTTCGACAGCTACGCGCCGATCGTGCGGATGCAGGGCGCAACGCCGGTCGCGATCAAGCTGTCGCCCGAGCATTTCCGCGTGAACTGGGACGAGGTCGCCGCGGCGATCACGCCACGCACGCGGATGATCGTCGTGAACACGCCGCACAACCCGACCGCGACGGTGTTTTCCGCCGACGATCTCGAACGGCTCGCGCAGCTCACGCGCAATACCGATATCGTGGTGCTGTCCGACGAGGTCTACGAGCACGTCGTGTTCGACGGCGCGCAGCATCAGAGCGTCGCGCGTCACCGCGAGCTGGCCGAGCGCAGCGTGATCGTGTCGTCGTTCGGCAAGTCGTTTCACGTGACGGGCTGGCGTGTCGGCCACTGCATCGCGCCGGCCGCGCTGATGGACGAGATCCGCAAGGTGCACCAGTTCATGGTGTTCTCGGCCGATACGCCGATGCAGGTCGCGTTCGCGGAAATCCTCGCGCGACCGGAAAGCTATCTCGGACTGTCGGCGTTCTACCAGGCCAAGCGCGACCTGCTCGCGCACGAGCTGGCCGATTCGCGCTTCGAGCTGCTGCCGAGCGAAGGCTCGTTCTTCATGCTCGCGCGGTTCCGGCACTTCTCGGACGAAAGCGACAGCGATTTCGTGCTGCGCCTGATCCGGGATGCGCGCGTCGCGACGATTCCGCTGTCGGCGTTCTACACCGACGGCACCGACGCGGGCGTGATCCGGCTCAGTTTCTCGAAGGACGACGCGACGCTGATCGAGGGCGCGCGGCGGTTGCGTTCGCTGTAATCGCGGGTGCGGCCCGCACCCAGGAAGGCGACGTATACGTCGCCCGGAAAGCCACCGATGGGCTGCAGCATGTGTCGAAGCACGGCTGCGGTCGACAAGTCAGGAGATCACGATGAAACATGGACACACCCTGAAACTCGCGTTCGCATTTGCGTGCGCGCTCGGCTCCGGCGCGGCGCTCGCCGACGGGCAGACGCTGCGCTTCGGCCTCGAGGCGCAATACCCGCCGTTCGAGTCGAAAGCGCCGAACGGCGACCTGCAGGGCTTCGACATCGATGTCGGCAATGCCGTTTGCCAGACGGCGAAGCTGTCGTGCAAGTGGGTCGAAACGTCCTTCGACGGACTGATTCCCGCGCTGAAGGGCCGCAAGTTCGACGCGATCAACTCGGCGATGAACGCGACCGAGCAGCGGCGCCAGGCAATCGACTTCACGACGATCATCTACCGCGTGCCGACGCAGCTGATCGCGCGCACCGGCAGCGGCCTGCTGCCGACGCCGGAATCGCTGAAGGGCAAGCGCGTCGGCGTGTTGCAGGCGTCGATCCAGGAAACCTATGCGAAGGCGCACTGGGAGCAGGCCGGCGTGTCGATCGTCGCGTACCAGGATCAGAACCAGGCGTACGCGGATCTCGTGTCAGGCCGTCTCGACGCGACGCTGGTGCTCGCGCCGGCCGGCCAGCGCGGCTTCCTGTCGCGTCCGGACGGCAAGGGTTTCTCGTTCGTCGGTCAGCCGGTGCGCGACGACAAGATTCTCGGCAGCGGGATCGCGTTCGGGCTGCGCAAGGGCGACGACGCGCTGAAGACGAAACTCGATGCGGCGATCGACAAGCTAAAGGCGGATGGCACGGTGAAGTCGCTGGGCCAGAAGTACTTCGGCAATATCGACATCTCGACGCAGTAAACGGGGAAAGCGGCGGCCGCGATGGCCGCAGCGATGCATGACGGACCGTAGACGTGCGGCGCTTGCGCGTTCGCCGTCAAGTCAACCGTCGACCCAGCTCAGCGCGCCGATCTTCAGGTGTTCGACGACGCTGCGGGCCCAGTCGAGCTCCGCGTTGAGCAGCACGAGCGCGTGCTCGTTCTGCAGCAGGAACAGGCGTGGCACCTGATCGTTCTGCGCGGCGTTGCGCAGCGATTCGAGGCGTTCGCGCTCGGCTTCGAGCGCGGCGATGCGGCGCTCGAGCTGGTGGCGCGCATCTTCGGCGTCGAGCAGCGGCAGGAATGCGAGGCCGGCGCCGAACGCCGGGAATTCGCGCGCGGGTTCGGCGAGCAGCGCATGCAGCCACGCCTGCCCGGCCGTGTGTCCGGTTTCGGTCAGCGTGTACAGCGTGCGCTCGGGAAACGCGCCGTCGCGCTCGGTATCGTGCACGGCGATCAGCCCGTCGCGCAGCAGCCGGTCGATCGTCTGGTAAAGGCTCGTGCGCTGCCGCACGTTGACGACTTCGTCGTAACCGCGGGCCTTCCACTGCTGCAGCATTCCGTACGGATGCATCGGCGTTTCGGTGAGCGTCGCGAGGACCGCGAGCGCAAGCGGAGACGGGCGGCTCGATGTCATGAATAGTTATATTGTGTCTAGTTGAAATATAACTAGTATCGACTAGACTATCATATTCCACAAGGGTTTCAGCCGAGGTGCGAGCGCTTCGCAGCTGGTGCGACGGTTTCCATCGTCGCCAGACCATGCACGATGCCGCAGTCTTCGACCGAATGTTCGCCAACGCATTGACGCCTCAACTCGATGAGCTGATCGCGCAGATGCATGAGCTCCGCGAGGCGTGCGTCGACGTGGCCGATATGCTCGTCGAGCAGCGAGTTGATCGAATCGCACGGGTCGGCCGGCGTGTCGGTGAGCTGCAGCAGCGCGCGGATTTCGTCGTGCGCCATGTCGAGCGCACGGCAGTTGCGAATGAAGCGCAGCCGTTCGACGTGCACGTCGGTGTAGTTCCGGTAGTTCGAATCGGTTCGCTCCGCATCCGGCATCAGCCCCTCCTTCTCGTAGAAGCGGATCGTTTCGGGCGTGCAGCGGGCCGCCTTGGCCAGTTCGCCGATCTTCATGGCTTTCTCCGTTGTAAGGCTTGACCTTGTAGTGGCTTCAAGGTGTTAACTCTACACCGTCAAGCCATTGAGGAGGTTGTCATGACCGACGCCCAGCGTACCCACGACCCACGACACCGTCATGCCGGCGGCGCCGAGACCTGCTGCGCCGACGCGTGCGACACGCAGGCGGCGACCGTCGACGACACGGCGCCGGCGGCCGGCGAGCACGCGCACGGCGACGGCGCATCGCGCGGCGCGCAGCCGCATGAATGCGGCCACGACCATGACCACGATCATGCACCTGCGCACGGCACGGGGCACGACCACACCAGCCACGCACACGGCGACGGGCATGGGCACGGCGCGGCATGTTTGCACGACCATGCCGCGCATGATCACGCTGCACATGACCATGCCGGTCACGACCACGACCACGACCACGACCACGACCACGACCACGACCACGACCACGCGGCCGGCGACTGCTGCGCGCCCGCCGCGCTGACGCTCGCGCCGCTCCCGGTCGCGCAGGCCACCGCGTCGGGGCACGTGCGCTCCGCATTCCGGATCATGCAGATGGACTGCCCGACCGAGGAAACGCTGATCCGCAAGAAGCTCGGCGGCATGCAGCAGGTATCGGCGCTCGAATTCAACCTGATGCAGCGGATGCTGACCGTCGAACACGTGCCCGGCGCGCAGCCCGCGATCGAAAGCGCGATCCGCACGCTCGGGATGACGCCGGAGGCCGCGTCGGCCGATGCACCGGCCGCCCGGGTCGCTGACGCGCCCGCGAAGCCGTGGTGGCCGCTCGCGCTGGCGGGCGTCGCGGCGATCGCGTCCGAAGCGGCGAACTGGGTCGGCCTGCCGGTGTGGCTATCGGCCGTGCTCGCGCTCGCGGCGGTGCTCGCATGCGGGCTGACCACCTACAAGAAAGGCTGGATCGCGATCCGCAACGGCAACCTGAACATCAATGCGCTGATGAGCATCGCGGTGACTGGCGCGATGGCGATCGGCCAGTGGCCGGAAGCGTCGATGGTGATGGTGTTGTTCACGATCGCCGAACTGATCGAGGCGAAGTCGCTCGATCGCGCGCGCAATGCGATCCAGGGCCTGATGCGGCTCGCTCCCGACACCGCGACCGTGCAGGACGCCGATGGCGCTTGGCGCACCGTCGAAGCCGCGCAGGTGGCGCTCGGCGCGGTCGTGCGCGTGAAGCCGGGCGAGCGGATCGGGCTGGACGGCGAAGTCGTCGCGGGCCGCTCGACGGTGAACCAGGCGCCGATCACCGGCGAAAGCCTGCCGGTCGAGAAGGGAGCCGGCGACGCGGTGTATGCAGGCACGATCAACGAGTCGGGATCGTTCGACTATCGCGTGACGGCGGTTGCGGCCAATTCGACGCTTGCGCGGATCATCCACGCGGTCGAGGAAGCGCAGGGCGCGAAGGCGCCGACGCAGCGTTTCGTCGACCAGTTCGCACGCGTCTATACGCCGATCGTGTTCGCGATCGCGCTGCTGGTCGCGGTGGCGCCGCCGCTCGTGCTGGGCGGCGCCTGGCACGACTGGATCTACCGCGCGCTGGTGCTGCTCGTGATCGCGTGCCCGTGCGCGCTGGTGATCTCGACGCCGGTGACGATCGTGTCGGGCCTCGCGGCTGCGGCGCGGCGCGGGATTCTCGTGAAGGGCGGCGTCTATCTGGAAGAAGGCCGCAAGCTTGCGTGGCTCGCGCTCGACAAGACCGGCACGATCACGCACGGCAAGCCGGTGCAGACCGATTTCGACCTGCATGCCGTCGACGTCGATGCTGCGCAGGTGCGTCATCTCGGCGCGAGCCTCGCGGCACGCTCCGATCACCCGGTGTCGCAGGCGATCGCCGCGGCAGCACGCGATGCGCAGACGGCAGCGTTCGCCAATGTAGAGGAATTCGAAGCGATCGTCGGGCGCGGCGTGCGCGGCACGATCGACGGCACACGCTACTGGCTCGGCAACCACCGGCTCGTCGAGGAACTCGAACGTTGCTCGCCGGTGCTGGAGGCGAAGCTCGACGTGCTCGAGCGGCAGGGCAAGAGCGTCGTGATGCTGGTCGACGACACGCGCGTGCTCGGCATTTTCGCAGTGGCCGACACGATCAAGGACACGAGCCGCGCGGCGATCGCCGACCTGCATGCGCTCGGCATCCGCACCGCGATGCTGACCGGCGACAACCCGCACACCGCGCAGGCGATCGCGCGGCAGGCCGGCATCGACGACGCGCGCGGCAACCAGTTGCCGGAGGACAAGCTCGCGGCGGTCGAGGAGCTGGCAGCCGGCGGCGCGGGCGCGGTCGGGATGGTCGGCGACGGGATCAACGATGCGCCGGCGCTCGCGCGTGCCGACATCGGTTTCGCGATGGGCGCGATGGGCACCGACACGGCGATCGAGACGGCCGACGTCGCGCTGATGGACGACGACCTGCGCAAGATTCCCGCGTTCGTGCGGCTGTCGCGCGCGACGCATCGCGTGCTGGTGCAGAACATCGGTTTCGCGCTCGGCTTGAAGATCGTGTTCCTCGGCCTGACGGTCGCAGGGATCGGCACGATGTGGATGGCCGTGTTCGCCGATGCGGGCGCGAGCCTGATCGTCGTCGGCAACGGTTTGCGGCTGCTGTCGAAGGCCGGCGTGTTCGATGGCGCGCAGACGCAGCGATGAGGAGCGGGCGATGAGCTTTCTGAAACGGATCTTGGGTGGCCACGGCGGCGGGCATCGCGGCAACCACGGTGGCGGGCATCACGGCGGGCACGGTGCGGAAGGTCATGGCAGCCACGATGCGCGCGGCCGCGACCGTCACGGTTGGGGCTGGCAGTCGCAGCCCGACGCCCAGGGCGGCAACGCGCCGCTGCGCCAGCTCGCCTGCGCGGGCTGCGGCGCGCTCAACGCGGCGGACGCGCGATTCTGCGCGCAGTGCGGTACCTCACAGCGTGGCAACGCGTGTAGCCGCTGCCACGCGGCGCTGGCGGCCGATGCACGCTTTTGCCCGAGCTGCGGGACGCAAGCCGGCCGCGCCTGATCGCCAGCCCTTGGCCGGCCGCAGGACCAGGCGGACGCATCATCCTGGCCTCAACGTACGCCGACCGGACCGCGCTCCTGCACTCACCGCAGCGGCAAATAGATCTCGGTTTGCAGGTCGGCTGGCGCCGCATCCATCGGCGTGTTCAGATACAGCTCGAACGGCGGCGCATCGGCGGCTTCGCGGCCCGAGCGACGCAGCCAGTCGCCGTACAGCCACTGGTAGGCCGTTTTCAGATCCGCATACGGTCCCGTGTGCAGCAGCACCGCATGATCGCCGCCCGCGATCGTCACACGCTCGACTGGCGGCGCCGGCGCGACATCCGGCGCGCCGGCGGCCGGCACGAAACAGGCTTTCGCCCGCAATTGCGCTTCGGGCGTCGTATCCGGATCGTCATAGAAGATCCCGATCATCATCGCGCCGGGGCCGGTCAGTCCATGCTGCGCGACCCACGCGCCGACGTGCCCGAACGCGTCGACGACCTTCAGGTACGCACCCGTGTGCGCAACCGCATACCCGCGCAGTTCCGGCAGCCGCCGGATCTCCACTTCATGTTTGAACATGCCTTCTTCTCCTCGCTGTAACGGATAGATCGGCCGGTGCTGCAGAGGCGGCACACCGTAAGCATCGCGAAATTCAGGCGCGCGACTCGCGCCGCATGGCTCCGCCACGCGGGCGTGCCGGCTTTCGTGGCGACGGGCATCGGCATGCCGCGGCAGGAATCGACGTCACGGTAGCACGCGCGTGCTGAATAAATCTTGCGGAGATGCGTAAGCATGCCGAATCCGTCCCTTTTTTATTTCGTCGAAATGGGGTTCCGCCCCTGCGATCTATGACTAAAGTTAAAGACGGTGAAATCCGATGAATGCGTCATTTTTCTCGGGTAAGTTGCTGGGGCGGCACAGCACGGTTTTCGAAGTACGCAGGTAGTTCGTCGATGTTCAATCGCAACGCCACGTTTTTCGGGAGAAGAAGAAATGGATGCTTCCAGCTTCATCACGTCGCTGCAGACCACGCTAGGCGGCTACCTGCCCAAGATCGCGGGCGCGATCGGCATCCTGGTGATCGGCTGGCTGGTCGCCGTGGTAGTGCGGGCCGGCACGCTCCGGCTGCTCAACGCGCTGAAGGTCGACCAGCGCATCAACGAAAGCACCGGCCAGGGCGCCTGCGTCGAGCGGATCGTCGCCGGCGGGCTGTTCTGGCTCGTGCTGCTCGTCACCGCGGTGGGCATCTTCAACGTGCTGAATCTGTACGCGGTCTCCAATCCGTTCTCGCTGCTTGTCACGCACATCGTCAACTACCTGCCGAACCTGATCGGCGGCGCGGCGCTGACGCTGATCGCGTGGCTCATCGCGTCGCTGCTGCGCAGCCTCGCGAACCGCGCGCTGAAGGCGAGCAAGGTCGACGACAAGCTGTCCGAAAGCGCGGGCATGCAGCCGATGAGCGGCTATCTCGGCGACGTGCTGTTCTGGCTCGTGATCCTGATGTTCCTGCCGGCGATTCTCGCGTCGTTCGCGCTGTCCGGCCTGCTGTCGCCGGTGCAGGGGATGATCGACAAGCTGCTCGCGATCGTGCCGAACCTGTTTGCGGCCGCGGTGATCGGCTTCGTCGGCTGGGTCGTCGCGCGCGTGCTGCGCGGCCTCGTGACGAACCTGCTGGTTGCCGCCGGCGCGGATCGTCTCACCGCGCGGCTCGACAGTCCGACGCCGGTGCGCGTGTCGAGCCTGATCGGCACGATCGTCTACGTGTTCGTGTTCGTGCCGACGCTGATCTCCGCGCTCGATGCGCTGAAGATCGACGCGATCTCGATTCCCGCCACCAACATGCTGAACCAGTTCCTCGGCGCGGTGCCGGACATCGTCGCGGCGATCGTGATCGTGCTCGTCACGTTCTATTTCGCGCGCTTCGTCGCATCGCTCGCACAGAAGCTGCTGGAAGCCGCCGGCGCCGACGGGCTGCCGGCCGTGCTCGGCGTCGAACGCGTGTTCTCGGGGATGCTGCAGCCGTCGGTGCTGGTCGCACGGCTGATTGTGTTCTTCGCGATGCTGTTCGCCGCGGTCGAAGCCGCGAACCGGCTCGGTTTCACGCAGGTGCGCGACGTTGTCACGCTGTTCATCGAATTCGGCGGCCACGTGCTGATGGGCGGTGTGATTCTCGTGATCGGCGTGTGGCTCGCGGGCCTCGCGCGTCGCGTGATCGAGCAGGCCGACCGCGAACACAGCGTGCTGTTCGCGCGGATCGCGCAATTCGCGATCCTCGGCCTGGTGTTCGCGATGGGGCTGCGCGCGATGGGCATTGCCAACGAGATCGTGCAGCTCGCGTTCGGCCTCGTGCTCGGCGCGATCGCGGTGGCGGTCGCGCTGTCGTTCGGCCTTGGCGGCCGCGAAGCGGCCGGCAAGCTGCTCGACCGCTGGTTCAACCAGCGCGGCGGCGGCCAGTAAGCAGGCCACGGCGCCCCGGCTGTCCGAGGAGGGTAGCCGGGGCGGTCAAGCTGCGCGCGGCGGCGTTGCCGTCGGCGAAACGTCAGCGGCCATCTTTGCCGAATTTCGATAACACGTCGTTTAATGACTCTCTAGCATCGATTCTCAGTCGAGCAGGCCGGCAGGCCCGCACCTTTCAGGAGAATCCGATGAAAGCAGAGTCGAATGGCCGGCCCGTCGCCGGCGCCAAGTCGTCCGGCCAGCCCGCGCTGCAGCAGACGCTCGGGACCTGGCAGCTGTGGGGCATCGCGGTCGGCCTCGTGATTTCCGGCGAGTACTTCGGCTGGAGCTACGGCTGGGCGAGTGCGGGCACGCTGGGTTTCGTGATCACCGCGATGTTCGTCGCGGCGATGTATACGACCTTCATCTTCAGCTTCACCGAACTCACGACGTCGATCCCGCACGCGGGCGGGCCGTTCGCGTATGCGCGGCGTGCATTCGGCCCCGCGGGCGGCTATCTGGCCGGGGTGGCAACCCTCGTCGAATTCGTGTTCGCGCCGCCCGCGATCGCGCTGGCGATCGGCGCGTACCTGCACGTGCAGTTTCCGGGACTCGAACCGAAAAACGCGGCGATGGGCGCGTATCTCGTGTTCATGGCGCTGAACATCGTCGGCGTGCAGATCGCCGCGACGTTCGAGCTGATCGTCACGCTGTTCGCGATCTTCGAATTGCTGGTGTTCATGGGCGTGGTGTCGCCGGGCTTCGCGTGGAGCAATTTCCTGAAGGGCGGCTGGTCGGGCGCCGATCATTTCAGCGTCGGCGCATTCCACGGGATGTTCGCGGCGATCCCGTTCGCGATCTGGTTCTTCCTCGCGATCGAGGGCGTCGCGATGGCCGCCGAGGAGGCGAAGAACCCGAAGCGTTCGATTCCGATCGCCTACGTGGCCGGCATCCTGACGCTCGTCACGCTGGCGGTCGGCGTGATGGTGTTCGCCGGCGGCGCGGGCGACTGGACCCGGCTCGCGAACATCAACGACCCGCTGCCGCAGGCGATGAAGTACATCGTCGGCGCGAACAGCGGCTGGATGCACATGCTCGTGTGGCTCGGGCTGTTCGGACTCGTCGCGTCGTTCCACGGGATCATCCTCGGCTATTCGCGCCAGATCTTCGCGCTGGCCCGCGAAGGCTACCTGCCCGAATGGCTCGCGAAGGTGCATCCGCGCTTCAAGACGCCTTACCGCGCGATCCTCGCGGGCGGCGTGGTCGGCATCGCGGCGATCTACAGCGACGAGCTGATCCAGTTCGGCGGCCAGACGCTCACCGCGAACATCGTGACGATGTCGGTGTTCGGCGCGATCGTGATGTATATCGTAAGCATGGCGTCGCTGTTCAAGCTGCGCCGTTCGCAGCCGAACATGGCGCGGCCGTTCCGCGCGCCGCTGTACCCGTTCTTCCCGGCGTTCGCGATCGTTGCGGCCCTGATATGCCTCGGCACGATGGTGTACTTCAATGGGCTGGTGGCGATGGTGTTCGTGGCGTTCCTTGCGCTCGGCTATGCGTACTTCCTCGCGACGCGTTCGCAGCGCGCGAGCGCGCCGGGCGACGCGGTGCTCGAGGAATGAGCATGGCGAACGCGAACAGCCGTTCCTGACGGCATCCGGCGTGCCCTGCCGAGCAGGGTGCGCCGTCGGCATTTGGCAAGGAGATTCGAACGATGTCCTATACGGAGACGATCGGCCCGCGCACGTACCGCTTCGCGGACCTGAAGACGCTGCTCGCGAAGGCGAGCCCGCTGCGCTCGGGCGACCAGCTCGCCGGTGTCGCGGCGGCGAGCGAGGAGGAGCGCGTCGCCGCGAAGATCGCGCTCGCGGGCGTGCCGCTGAAAGCGTTCCTGAACGAAGCGGTGATTCCGTACGAACACGACGAAGTCACGCGCCTGATCCTCGACGATCACGATGCGGCCTCGTTCGCCGAAATCTCGCATCTGACGGTCGGCGATTTCCGCAACTGGCTGCTGTCGCCGGTCGCCGACGGCGCCGCGCTCGAACGGATCGCGCCGGGCCTCACGCCCGAGATGGTCGCGGCCGTGTCGAAGCTGATGCGCAACCAGGACCTGATCGCCGGCGCGCGCAAGCGCCGCGTGGTCACGCGTTTTCGCAACACGGTCGGGCTCGCGGGCCGGATGTCGGTGCGGCTGCAGCCGAACCACCCGACCGACGACGTGAAGGGCATCGCCGCGTCGATGCTCGACGGGCTGATGTACGGCTGCGGCGACGCGATGATCGGCATCAACCCGGCGACCGACAGCCTCGCGGCGATCGTGAAGCTGCTCGCGATGATCGACGCGTTTCGCGAGCGCTACGGCGTGCCGACGCAGTCGTGCGTGCTGACGCATGTGACGAACACGATCGCGGCGATCGAGAAGGGTGCGCCGGTCGATCTCGTCTTTCAGTCGATCGCGGGCACCGAAAAGGCGAATGCGAGTTTCGGGATCTCGCTCGCGCTGCTCGGCGAGGCGCACGAGGCCGCGTTGTCGCTCAAGCGCGGCACCGTCGGCAACAACCTGATGTACTTCGAGACCGGGCAGGGCAGTGCGTTGTCGGCGAATGCTCACTTCGGCGTCGACCAGCAGACCTGCGAAGTGCGCGCGTACGCGGTCGCGCGCAAGTTCGACCCGTTCCTCGTGAACACGGTGGTCGGTTTCATCGGGCCCGAATACCTGTACGACGGCAAGCAGATCATCCGCGCGGGGCTCGAGGACCACTTCTGCGGGAAACTGCTCGGTGTGCCGATGGGCTGCGACATCTGCTACACCAACCACGCGGAAGCCGACCAGGACGACATGGACACGCTGCTGACACTGCTCGGCGCGGCCGGCATCAACTTCATCATGGGGATTCCGGGCGCGGACGACGTGATGCTGAACTACCAGAGCACGTCGTTTCACGATCAGTTGTACGTGCGCGAGGTGCTCGGCCTGCGCCGCGCGCCCGAGTTCGAGGAGTGGCTGGAGACGATGGAAATCGCCGACGCGCACGGTGCGCTGCGCGCCGCGAACTCGCGCGTTCCGCTGCTCGCGGGTGCGAACGACTGGATGGGGATTTCCGCATGAGCGACGCCGTCGAAAAGAACCCGTGGGCGCAGCTGAAGTCGTTCACCAACGCGCGCATCGCGCTCGGCCGCGCGGGCAACAGTCTGCCGACCGCGCCGCTGCTTGCGTTCAACCTGTCGCACGCGCAGGCGCGCGACGCGGTGCACCAGCCGCTCGACGCGGACGCGCTGCGGCGCGAGATCGATGCGGCCGGCTTCGCGACGCTCGGCGTGCAGAGCGCCGCGCCCGACCGTCAGCATTACCTGCGCCGGCCCGACCTCGGCCGCAAGCTGTCCGACGACGGGCGTGCGCTGCTGGCCGGTTATGGCGCGGCGCTCGACGACGCGCCGGACGTGGTGTTCGTGGTCGGCGACGGGCTGTCGGCGTTCGCGGCCGCGAAGCAGGCGCTGCCGCTGCTGGAGGCCATGCGTCCGCGGCTCGACGCGGACGGCTGGCGGATCGGGCCGGTGGTGGTCGCGACGCAGGCGCGCGTCGCGCTCGGCGACGAGATCGGCGAGCTGCTGCGTGCGCAGGTCGTCGCGATGCTGATCGGCGAACGGCCGGGGCTCAGCTCGCCGGACAGCCTCGGCGTGTACCTCACCTGGGCGCCGAAGGTCGGTTGTCACGACGCACTGCGCAACTGCATCTCGAACGTGCGGCCCGAAGGGCTGCCGCACGCGGCCGCCGCGCACAAGCTGCATTACCTGATGACGCACGCGCGCCGCCTCGGGCTGACGGGCGTCGGGCTGAAGGACGACAGCGATGCACTGGCGCCGCCGGCTCATGCGGAGCGGATCGGGGCTGCTTGAATAGCCACTCGCATCGAAAGTCCATAAACACCCGCAGCTTCGGCGACAACTGCCGGCTTGGCGCAACACGTTGATTGCTTGCCGCACGCGGGACGGCGCGAGCGTTGCAAGCGCCGCGCATCTTGGCATTGCTGCGCTCTGTCTCGATCGGTCCGTCGAACAGGTTTCGCGCACCTGGCAAACCACTACCTCGATCGTTTGCACGGCTTCCGGGCTCATCGGCCCTGAAAGCGCGCGACTACTGGCGCATTTGACGCCGGTCAGCGCGCTTGAAAATTCGCATTGCGAATTTCGAATTCGTCTGATTGATTCATCTTTCTCATTCGCGCAAATTTCGTGTGGCGCAATCATCACCGATTTGTCGAGAAAGGAGACCCGATGAGTGACGAGTCGAATGCACCGCCCCATCTTTCCTTCACCGGCAACTCATTTGCTGCACGCGTGACCAAGGCCAGCAGCACCATTCGGGTGATGCCAAGGCGAAAGCGATTGTTGGATTGACGCACGATTAAATCGGATCGGTTGATTCGGTTGGCCTCATTTCATTTGTTGCGGATTTTCCGCAATGTTTGTCCATGGATAGCGGCCGCGTTTCGATGTGATATGGCTGGCGCCCGATATAACGAGGGTAAGAATGGCGGAATTCGATCGCGTGACAAGTTATTTGACGGGGCGGCAATCGGCGTATCTGAAACTGATGCGGCGCAAGTCGAAGCGCGATCCGGAGACGGGCGAACCGCCTCCCATGCCCACGGTGTCGGTCGTATCGTGGGTCGTGCGCGAGGCGATCTGCGAGCCGTACAGCGTCAAGGCGGTAGTTGCCGCACCAATTGCGATTCCGAGAAAGACGGTGCTCGGGCAACTCGCGAAGTTTTCGGTTCAACCCGAGGACGGACGCGCCAAGCGCGAATTTGCCGGCTTCGTGACGCAGTTCGACTCCGTATCGGAATCCCGTGACGGTTACACCTACCGTATTGTGATGCGCCAGCATCTGGCCGTCATGGACGGCCCGAGCAATTGCGCCACGTACCAGGGAATGGCCTCGTGGGAAATCATCAAGGAGATTTTGGCGCGTTACGACCTCCGCTTCTGGATACAGGTCGAATTCAATCTGCGCCGCGAGCATCCCAGGCACCCATTCCGCTTCCAGTACAACATGGGCGACTGGGACTACATCAAGCTCGAGATGGAGCAAGCGGGCCTGTACTGCTACACAAAGACCGGCGAGCACGGCGACGTGCTGGTGATCGCGGACGACGTTGACGGCTATATGCGCCCCGCAGTACCCGTACTGGATCGTCCCACTGCCGGGTTGGCGACCTTCGAGGAATCGATTTTTTCCTTCAAGGTCCGCTCGCGCGTCGTGCCGGAATCCTACCTGGTTGCTGACTACAACCCAGAGCAGGCGTGGGAGCGCTTCCGTGCCGAGGACCGCGCCGTATCGGACGACGAGACCATGATCGGCAAGCCCTATGTCTGGGGCACGCATCACGACGACGCCGAAGGGGCCAAACGCGAGGCGCAGTTGCGCCATGAAGCGGCATGCGCCAGCCAGATTCGTTACTCGGTGGAGTCGACCGTGCTGGCCATCCGGCCTGGGAGCATCGTGCAGTCTGATCGGGCGCTCGAGGATGCCGGCGCGGCAATGTTCGTGACAACGGTCGTGCATCGCGGCGCGCGGAACGCGAGCTACGTGAACAGCTTTACGGCGATTCCGGCCGATCGCCCGTACCGGCGGGAAATTGACGAGCGTCGGTGGCCGAAAATTCCGGGCACGCTAGGCGCGACTATTACGTCGCCTGACAAGTACAAATTCGCCTACCTGACCGACAAAGGCGAGTACGTTGCGCGGTTTCACTGCGACTTCGGCAACTGGCCCAAGGGTGGGGAAAGCGTTCCGTTGCGGCTCGCCAAGCCGTTCGCAGGCAGGAACCATACGGGCATGCACATGCCCGCGTTGGACGGCGACGAAGCACTGATCGGCTTTCGCGAAGGCAATCCGAACAAGCCCTTTATTGCGGCCTTTATCCACAATAGCGAGCGCCCCGACCTGATTAATTCGTCACGACGGCGCATGTCGCGTAACGAGATCCGAACGCAATCCGGCAACAAGTTCTGGATGGACGATTGGGACAATCAGGAAGGCATCGAACTCGGTACGGAGCACTCCGGCCGCTCGCAACTCCATCTCGGCCATATGGTGGACCGCGCACTGAACCAGCGAGGCGCGGGTGCCGAACTGCGGACTTCAGGGCATGCGGTCGCGCGAGGCGGCGCAGGTGTGATGGTGACGGCCTACGACCGGCCGGGCGGCGCGGGCAAGCAGCTTGATATGGCCGAGACGATCGCGCAACTCAAGGAAATGTTGGCGCTGGCCGAATCGCTGGCGAAGTCGGTCGAGGCGTCGAAGGCATCGCCTGCGGATACCCAGGCGCAAAAGGCGATCAGCGACGGGCTGGACGAATTGAAAAGGCCGGGCGCGGTCGTGACTGCACCGGGACCGGTTGGCGTGGTCTCGGGCGACGGTGTGCAACTCGCCGCCGATGGTTCGATCATCGGGACCGCGAAGAAAGGAATCCACTTTAGCGCGCTCAAGAGGATCACCGCCGCTGCGGGCGGTCAGTTGTCACTGTTCGCGCGGAAGGGCATGAGCCTGATCGCGTCGGCCGGCGAGGTCGTTGTGCAGGCCCAGCGAGGCCGCATGCAGCTTGCGGCGCAGGAAGACATGACGGTCGAAACGGTCAATGGCGTTTTGCACGTGAAGTCGCCGAAGGAAATCCTGCTCAACGTCGGCGGCTCGTATATCCGCCTGAATCCGGAAGGGATCGAGATGGGCTCGCGCGGTCGTGTGCACTTCAGGACAAGTGGCTTGAAGAAGACCGGGCCAGCGCAACTGGATCTGAGCGGCGCGGCGTTCGCGCCGGCTTTCGTGCCGTTCAAGACGGAGTGTGAGGTCTGGCGTACCAATCCGAATTTTGTACAGCCGCCAGCCTCGGCACCTGAGCCGAACGGGTCGCAATGGGAGTCACAGGGTAATACTGGGGCCGTTGCGCGTGCCCTCGCACCTGCGGCTGATGGGGGAAAGCTGAGCGACTTCTCCCCCTTCGATGGAAAGCCGTCGAACGTTGATTCGAACGTGCCGAAAGCCAAGGTCGAATTGAACGGCCCCGACGATCAGACGCAACGTTACGTCGCCCCCGATCCCATCAAGCTCGCAAATGCGGTTCCCTGTGACTGGAAGATCACGGACCTGAAGGTTGATGTGCGGCAGCATATCGAAGCCAAGCCGTATTGGGGGATGTTAGACAACCGGACGCCGTGGAAAGACAGCAATGGAAATCAGATCAGAGGCGGTGGTTCGAGGGACTCGAATTTTGAGTTCGCGTACAACGAGCAGGACAAGACGATTACTTGCACTGTCAGGGTGATGCTGATTCCGATGGATTTGTTTCCGGTTGATGTCACCGGAAATCGTGATCTTACAGTTTCGCCGCAAACTGTCCCATATGAGGCGACAACTCACTGGCGAATGATGCCTGGTTCCACGGTCGACGGTGTGAAGATGGGCTACCGCGGTACGGTCGGGGATAAATATGACGTTGACGCTCTGAGAAATCGGATTGAGGCCGTGCTGAACCAGAGAACCTACAAGTTGATTCTGGACGGTTGCTCTAAAGGGGCTGCGTGTGGATGCCGGGTGAAAGTTGATTTCAGGGTCGATCTTCGCATATCGGTCAGGGGGGCGCCTATTGCTGGATTTAAGCCTCATGTCACGAATCACCTGTATCCGGCTGTTCTTCGGGCAGATGCGTCGTCATGGGGGGAGGGGCAGAAATGGCAGGACGACCAGGGGGAGGTACATGATTCTGAGCGTGCGAATGTAGAGGCGCACGAGTGTGGGCATTATTTCAATTTCCCTGACGAATATTACGATCGGGGCGGCTGGCTTCACGAGTCTTATATTAAGGGTGAGCAGATTGATTTTTCGCTGGTCGATGCAAAAGCTGGAACCATGGTGTGGCAGGCGCGCTCGCCGACGAACCTGATGGGTTATGGTGCAAATTCATCGTGGCAGATTGGTAAGGTAACGGCAACCATAAAGCCGTATTACCTGGAATATGTGCGGCGTCAATTCTCGCTGGCGACAAACAAATTGTGGAGGGTTGGCTATGATTCGTAACTTCCGGCGTATTGCATTAAGCGTTCTTGCAATCTCCCCGGTTGTTTTGGTGGGGTATGCAAATGGAGGGGGTGTGGGCATGGAAAATGATGCGATGCAATTCAGCTATATCACAAATGGCGGGGCGGATGGCAGTATTAATTCATATGGAAATAACGAAGTCGCAGTTTCCGGCGATGTATTAACGGTTCAGATTGGGGATTCCGTGGGAAGCAAGAATGTCAACGGAATCGGGGTCTATAAATTGAAGCTGCAAGGCAAAAACCTTGAGTCCGCCCGAAAATTGGCCGATTTGCTATGTTCGCCAAAAGACCCGGCAAGTGACGTGCCAATTTCCGATCTTTACGTCGCAAAATGTGGTGGAGAGATCAAGAGTAGCTACGTGAGAGATTTTAGTCGACCTATCGCAATCAGGATCGCCGACTTGGTGGACTTACTAAGGGATGCGGGAGTTCAGGATGGGCGAAAAGTTGTGAAACTGGATGCTTCGCTCACGGCTATTACTCACGCTAAGGATGGATTCATAGTTTCTGTCAGATTCGACAACGCTGGCGATTACCCGATCAAGTTCAAGACGCCTGATAAATGGGATGCCGAAATTGGCAGGAATATGGATATCTTGGGCGTAAACGGCTACCGAATTGGATCGCGTGATTCTAAATTTGGACTCGGGTTGGCGGGTAAGTCGCTTGAAAATTCGGGCGAATTTCCTGATGGCGAGGTCAGTCTTGCGCCGCACAGTTCGGTAACTATCAAGATAAAAACAACATCCGTCAGCAAATTCGTCGCGGGTAGCTACGATCTCAATGTTGGCGTGTTTATGAACATCGAGGTTTCGGGAATCCAGTCCAGCCTGGTGCGGGTCGATTTCCATTCGGACTACAAGAATCCGACCTGCGTCACCTTCGACCGCGATTATCCCTCGACGCCGCAGGAGCGCGAGCAGTGGGAAGCGTACCAGCGGACTCGCCTGTCATATTTTCCCATCAACCCGGGTGAGACGTTCGCGGAGGACGGCCTGTATCGCGCAGTGCGTCTGAATGCCGGCGGCAGCTACCGCAGCTTGCAAGTGATGCCATTCAAGGCCGGCGACGTCGCCACGACCGACAGCGTGAAGATGCCGCTGGAGTCCGGAGACGGTGTCCATCTCAATGGGCCGGTACAGTGGATATGGGAAGGCAGTGCCCCGACCCCCACGAAGCCATTCTCGTCGGCCTACGTCGAAGGCACGGAGCAGTTCAGCTCGCCCGGCGCGACGTGTCCGCGTGGCGGCCGTTGGGTGGCGCGCGTTCGCGCGAATGCGGGCTACCCGACGCCGGAATACCGCTATGACCTGTCCCGCATCGTCACGATGCGGCGCGGCCAGCCGATGCCGTCGATTCCGAGCGACGCCGGCAACGCCGGCAACGCCGAATGGGAATGGGTGGGAGTCTGAAATGTGCGAACGTGCCCTGATCTATCAGCATGACCGGACGACGGCGAACGGCGTCGTGCTTGACGGCCTCGATGACGTCGAACTCGACGATCGCAAGTTGAGCCACGTGGGCGCGCGGGTCCAATGTGCTGCGTGCAACACCATTGGCCGGATCGAGCCGGTCGGTGAGCGCTTGGACCATGAACTGAGCGACAAACAGCCCGCGCTCGAAGACGACTTTTGCCGGTGCGCGTGTAATCCCTCGCCGCGGCTGATTGCATCGCAGCGCCACTCGATGATCGAAGCGTGACGCGATATTCACGAAGACGCGATGAAATATCGCTGGGATCAACGCGTGCCGCCCGAGTGGCAGCACCCCAAACCGCCGCCTGTATGGGTCTACCTCGTCTTGTTCCTCGTGATCTTGTGCGGTGGCTGGCGCAGCGGCTCTATGCCGACGACGTGTGGCGCCAATACGGGTAAGCAGCGATGAAGGCATTTCGGCAATTCAGCATTCCCCGGTTCGTGGCGTTGTGGTGGCTCTCGCTGCTGGCGTGTGCCGTCTGGATGACTGCGAGTTACTGGTATGCGTCGGAAGTACTGGGTACGGCAACTCCCTTGCAATATGCGTTGATCTTTCTGGGCTTCACGGTGGGGCTGATCGCAGACGAACTGTGCGATCGCTGGCGATGGCATCTCGCATGCATCCTTCATATAGAGGATGTCGTCGACGGCGTGTGTCCTGACCGGGAACACGAGATTGCGCAGGCGGCGGTGTGGCGCTGGTATGAGCATCGAGGCAAGCCGTGGTGGATCAGTTCACATCGGGAACGGCCGCATGTGCGCACGGCGGATGCGTGGCAGCGTTTTGAGGCGTATGACCGTGCGATGAAGCGGCAGATACGCGCGGCCCGAAACCACGAGGTATGACGTCGCATCGGCGTTCCTGATTCACAGGCGCCGGACTGAACGCTACCTGAACAGCCGCTCGCACAGGAAATCGACGAACACGCGCAGCTTCGGCGACAACTGCCGGCTCGACGGCCACACGATCGAGAACTGCCCCGGCGCGATCCGGTAGTCGTCGAGCACGGTGACGAGCGCGCCCTGTTCAAGCGCGTCGCGCGCGAGGAAGTCGGGCATGTAGCCGATACCGAGCCCGGCGAGCACGGCGCCGCGCAGCGCTTCCATGTTGTTGCAGGTCATCGCGGTGCGCAGTTTCAGCGGCGTGCCGTCGTCGGCCGCGAGCGCCCAGTCCTGCAGCTTGCCGGTGGTCGGGAAGCAGTAGCGCACGCAATCGTGCGCTTCGAGATCGCGCGGTGCGTGCGGCGTGCCGGCCTGCGCGAGATACGCGGGCGTCGCGCACAGCACGAACGCGAACGGGCCGAGCCGCCGCGACATCAGGCTCGAATCCGACAGCGGACCGCTGCGGATCACCGCGTCGAAGCCGCCCTCGACGACATCCACCATCCGGTCGTTGAAATCCAGGTCGAGCTCGACGTCCGGATAGTGCTGCTTGAATTCGGGCAGCACCGGCAGCAGGAACCGGTAGCCGATTACCGGCAGGCTCACGCGCAGCTTGCCGCGCGGGCGCTGCGCGGACGCCGTCACGGTGGCTTCGGCATCGCGGAAATCCTCGAGGATGCGCTGGCAGCGCTCGTAGAAATGGCGCCCTTCGTCAGTCAGCGTGACGCGCCGCGTCGTGCGGTTGAACAGGCGCACGCCGAGCGACTGCTCCAGCCGTGCGATCGTCTTGCCGACCGCCGATGCCGAGATGCCGAGCGCGCGGCCGGCCGCGACGAAGCTGAGCGCTTCTGCGGTGCGCACGAAGGCGGCGATGCCGTTCAGGTTTTCCATCGACGTAAGCGAGCTGGTTCGGTGCAGGATGATTGCAGAATTTTAGTCCGTTATATCCGGAGCTTCGCGTGGTTTTTCGTGGATTGAATCGGATTTATCTTCTGTCGCTCTGGCGGCGCGTCTGCGCGGCTTTTCGAGGAGCGATGATGTATCAGCCTTTTTCAGCCGCTTCGACGCAGTCGGCACGCCGGCGTGCGTGGGTGCTGGCCGCCGTCTGCATGGCCGCCGTTGCGCTGCCGCTGTCGTTTTCGGGCGGGGCGGTCGCGACACCCGCGATCGGCCGTGACCTGCATGGCGGGCCGGTCGCGATGAACTGGATCACCAACGCATTCATGCTCGCGTTCGGCAGCTTCCTGATGGCGACGGGCGCGCTCGCCGACCAGTTCGGACGCAAGCGCGTGTTCGCGATCGGCGTCGGCGGTTTCACGCTGATGTCGGTTGCGCTTGCGTTCGCGCCGTCGATGCTCGCGGTCGATTTGCTGCGGGCCGCGCAAGGGCTCGCGGCGGCCGCGGCGCTCGCGGGCGGCACGGCGGCGCTTGCGCAGGAGTTCGACGGCGCGGCGCGCACGCGCGCATTCAGCCTGCTCGGCACGACGTTCGGGATCGGACTCGCTTTCGGGCCCGTGCTCGCCGGCTGCCTGATCGCACACTACGGCTGGCGCGCGATCTTCGTCACGGGCGCCGTAGCGGGCGCGCTGTCGCTCGGCGTCGGGCTGCCGCGCATGCACGAGTCGCGCGATCCGCATGCGACGGGGCTCGACTGGCCCGGCACGGCCGCGTTCACCGCGGCGCTGACGTCGTTCACGTTCGGCGTGATCGAGGCGCCCGCGCGCGGCTGGGCGGATCCGCTCGTCGTCGCGCTGCTGGCGGGCGCGGCGCTCGGCGCGGCGGCGTTCGTCGCGATCGAGACGCGCGTGGCGCGGCCGATGCTCGACCTGTCGCTGTTTCGCATTGCCCGCTTCGTCGGCGTGCAGGTGCTGCCGGTGTCGACCTGCTGCTGCTACATCGTGCTGCTGGTCGTGCTGCCGCTGCGCTTCATCGGCATCGACGGCTTCAGCGAAATTGACGCGGGCTGGCTGATGCTCGCGATTTCCGCGCCGATGCTGGTCGTCCCGCTCGTCGCGGCGACGCTCACGCGCTGGCTGTCGCCCGGCGTGATTTCCGGGATCGGGCTGCTGATCGCGGCCATGGGGCTCGTATGGCTGGGCATCGCGCTGCGCGGCGGCGCGGGGCCGGCCGCGATCGCGCCGATGCTCGCGATCGGCGTCGGGGCCGGCATGCCGTGGGGGCTGATGGACGGGTTGTCGGTCAGCGTCGTGCCGAAGGAGCGCGCGGGGATGGCGACGGGGATCTTCAGCACGACGCGCGTGGCTGGCGAAGGGATCGCGCTCGCGATCGTCGGGGCGGTGCTGGCGGCGCTCGCGCATGCCGGCTTGTCGCTGGCGACGACCGGCACGTCAGACGCGTCCGACGCGACGCTGCGCGCGGCCGCGCGGCTCGCGACCGGCGATCTCGCCGGTGCGGCGGCCGTGTTGCCGGGTATCGGTCGTGCGGCGCTGCTCGCGAGCTATACGCATGCGTTCGATCGGCTGCTGATCGGGCTGGCGGTCGTGACGGTGCTGTGTGCGGGCGTGGTGTTCGCGTTTCTTGGCGCGCGGCCGGCGGTGGGTGACGCCGACGCGCGGGAGGATGGAGAGGCCCATCCGCATGTCGACGCGCCAGCGTGCCGCCGGACCGAACCGGATTGCGCGGAGGCGAGCGGGCGGTGAGTGGTGTGTCGTAGAGGGTTGGCATGACGGTGACGGCGTGCGGGGCGTTCGTGCATTTCGTCTTCACCGTAACCGCGCATCGACGATCCGCTCCCTGTGCGAATCATCCTCGAGCCATCGAGCGTTGCGTTGCGTTGCGTCGTCGTACCGATGATTGATCCGACGCATCGCGTCGGTACGCGCAGCGGTAACGCAGTGTCGTCGGCCTTGTTTCGACAGCGGCAAAGAGCGAGAACGCCGCGCGTCACGCCAGCACGAGCGGCGGCAGGGCTTCATCAGCCCGCATGTGCGCACGCTCGACGTCAACGACCACATGGCGCAGCGCATCGGGCCACAGATGCGCACGGCTTCCCGCATCCTCGTCGATCGTCGCGCGTCCCTGCACGAGCCATGTCGTCCGCCCGACGAAATCCACGAACAGCAGCGCGATTGCCGGATTCACGAGCAGGTTGCCGATCGTGTTGAACAGTTTGTTGCCCGCGAAATCGGGCAGCACCAGCGTGCGGCGATCGGGCAGGTCGACGAGCGGGCAGAACGAACCGTCCGCGCGCGGCTGCCGGCCGCGGTACGAACAGTCGCTGTCGCCCGCCGTATTGGCGGTCGCGACGATCAGGAATGCCTGCTCGCGAATGAACGCGATGGCGTCGTCGCTCAGGGGGGCGGGGTCGCTCATGGTGTCGGTCGGTGGGTGGCCGATGTTGCGAATACGGCGTCAGCACGCAAGCGACATGCCATGCATCGGGCGTCACACACGGTGCGCCGCCGTGCATCGGCACTGTGGAAAATCCGAACACCTGCCGCGGCGATGTGCCGGCGCGGTGTTCAGAATCGGTACACCCGTTCATCGCGCGCGTGCCCCGCCAGCCGCGAGCGGCCGGGCGCACCGTTCCTGTTCCCTCTCGGCTCCGTTTGGCACGCATGTTGCGTAACCGGTGCAGCGCGATCCAACCGGCGCTGTATTCACACAAGCCAAGCACGATGAACAGGAGACATGTATGAACCCGTTTGACCTGAAACAACTGGGCCTCGACGTCGAATATCCGTATCGTCAGCAGTACGACAACTACATCGGCGGCAAGTGGGTTCCGCCGGTGAAGGGCGAGTATTTCGAGAACGTGTCGCCGATCAACGGCAAGCCGTTCTGCCGCGTGCCGCGCTCGAGCGCCGACGACATCGAGATCGCACTCGACGCCGCGCACGCCGCACGCCGCAAGTGGGGCAAGACGTCGGTGGCCGAGCGCGCGAACCTGCTGCTCGCCGCCGCCGACCGGATGGAGAAGAACCTGAAGCTGCTCGCGGTGGCCGAGACGATCGACAACGGCAAGCCGCTGCGCGAGACGATGGCAGCCGACCTGCCGCTCGCGATCGACCACTTCCGCTATTTCGCGGGCTGCATCCGCGCGCAGGAAGGCGGCATTTCGGAGATCGACGACAACACCGTCGCGTATCACTTCCATGAGCCGCTGGGCGTCGTCGGCCAGATCATCCCGTGGAATTTCCCGCTGTTGATGGCCGCATGGAAGCTCGCGCCGGCGCTCGCGGCCGGTTGCTGCGTGGTGATGAAGCCGGCCGAGCAGACGCCTGCGTCGGTGATGGTGCTGATGGAGCTGATCGGCGACCTGTTCCCTGCCGGCACGATCAACATCGTGAGCGGCTTCGGCAAGGAAGCGGGCGAAGCGCTCGCGACCAGCAAGCGGATCGCGAAGATCGCGTTCACCGGCTCGACGCCGGTCGGCAAACACATCCTGCGCGCGGCGGCCGAGAGCCTGATTCCGTCGACGGTCGAACTGGGCGGCAAGAGCCCGAACATCTTCTTCGCGGACGTGCTCGACCAGGACGACGCGTTCCTCGACAAGGCGCTCGAAGGCCTCGCGATGTTCGCGCTGAATCAGGGCGAAGTGTGTACGTGCCCGTCGCGGATCCTGATCCAGGAATCGATCTACGAGCGCTTCATCGAGAAGGCCGTCGCGCGCGTCGAGCGCATCAAGGCCGGCCACCCGCTCGACCTGCAGACGATGATTGGCGCGCAGGCATCGCAGCAGCAGCTCGACAAGATCCTGTCGTACATCGACATCGGCCGCGACGAAGGCGCGCAATGCCTGACGGGCGGCGAGCGCACGGCGCCGGCAGCCGAGCTCGGCACGGGCTACTACGTGAAGCCGACGATGCTGCTCGGCAACAACAAGATGCGCGTGTTCCAGGAAGAGATCTTCGGGCCGGTCGCGTCGGTGATGACGTTCAAGGACGAGCAGGAAGCGATCGAACTCGCGAACGACACGTTCTACGGGCTCGGCGCGGGCGTCTGGACGCGCAACGGCACGCGTGCGTACCGAATGGGCCGCGAGGTCGAGGCCGGCCGCGTGTGGACCAACTGCTACCACCTGTACCCGGCGCATGCGGCGTTCGGCGGCTACAAGCAGTCGGGCATCGGCCGCGAGACGCACAAGATGGCGCTGTCGAACTATCAGCAGACGAAGTGCCTGCTGGTCAGCTACCAGGCCGAGGCGCTCGGGTTCTTCTGATCGCCGAAGCAGGCGGCGAAGTGCCGGAGCCGGCCAGCAGCGCAACGCTGGCCGGTGCGGTTGACGGTTGCGGCCGGCGGCGGATTTCGCGGAAGGTTCGACGGCCGGACGATGCCTGTCCGGCCGTCAGGCGGCACCCGCGCCGACGCAATGCGCCGGTGAGCGTTCGTCCGGCACTTCGCCGTTTTCGCCTTTCGACATTCGACATTCGACATTCGATACGCGGCATCGGCTGCGCGTTGCCGGCGGTCGGTGTCGGTAACGGCATCGGTCGTCGCATCGCGCACCGATGGGCCTGATGGAAACCCGCATGGCAGAACCACCCCGATCCTATCCGCGCCACCCGGTGTTCCACGCCGGTGAGCTCGACGCGCATCGCCGGTTCGGCGTCGCCGACGAAGCCGAGCGGATGAGCGACGTCGTGACGACGCGGCTGAGCATCGGCGTGCGACAGTTCGTCGAGTCGCAGCCGTTCATGTTCGTCGGCGCGACGAGCGGCGGGCCGGCGCTCGTGACCTGCGACATCGTGCAGAGCAGGCGCGACGCGAACGGCGATCTGTGGCCGGTCGTGCGCGTGATCGACACGAAGACGCTGCGCTTCGCGCTGCCGATGCGCGGCGCAGGCGAGCGGATCGATGCGCGTGCTTGTGACGGCGGCGTCGGGTTGCTGTTCATCGATTTCGTGCGCGGCATCCGCTACCGGATCAATGGCCGCGCGACGTTGCGTACCGATCTGCCGGAAGCGGACGCGGCGCCCTGGCCGGCCGGCAGCCCGATCGTCGAACTGGCGGTCGGGCAGGCATACGGCAACTGCGGCACGCGGGTCGTGCGGTTGCGGCCCGGCGCGTAGCCCGTGGCCCGCGCGGCCTCTCGCAGCCGCCAGCCGCCGGTCGTGCATATGTCGCACCCGCATGGTGCGCGGCACGCCGTCTCCGGGTGCGCCCGCATGGCGCGCGTCGCCCGGGCAGCGTGGAATGACGGGCTTGTCGCCGGACCGAGCGGTTCGGCACGGGATTTGCGTGATGGACGCGGTTCCGGGCAGGTGAGGAGAACACGATGGATCAACGAGTGGCGTGCATCGGCGAGCCGACGGCCGAGGATACGCGGTGCAGCGCGCAGGGCGACGACGCGCTGGCCGGCCAGGCCGTCGTCAGCGTCGCGCATGACGCCGACGAGCAGGCGCGCAACCTGATCGGCTGGCGACAGACCTACGACCAGCTCGCGGCCGGCCGCTTCGTCGGCACGCTGACCGAGTTGCCGCTCGACACGATGAAGCTGTTTCGCGAATCGACCAGCCACCTGCTGCGCCAGGCGTGCGAGGTGCGCGGTGACGCTTACTGGTTCGGCGTCCCGCTGGTGAGCGACGGCACGGCGCGCGTCGATGCGTGCCGCATCGGGCCCGGTGCGCTCGCGTTCCGGCCCGGCAACGTCGAATTCGAATTGCTGACGCCTGCGCAGTTCTCGATCTACGGCGTCGTCGTGCGCGGCGACGTGCTGCGCCGTTATGCGGAGGAGGTCGAACACCGCGCGCTCGACGAGCGGCTGTTCACGCAGCACGTGATCCAGGTCGGCGACACGCGGCTCGCGCGTCTGTGTGCGTTGCTCGGCCGCCGGCTCGACGGTGCGGCGGCCGTGGGCGGCCCGCTGCCGGACGCGCAGCGCGACGACCTGCAGGCCGAGGTGCTGGCGGCATTGTTCGATGCGTGCGCGCAACCGGCGGACGACGGGGCCGGGGGCGCACCGTCGACGCGGCGCTGGATCGTCGAGCAGGCACGCGAATACGTGCTCGCCCATCGCACGCGGCCGGTCGGCGTGCCCGAGCTATGCGAGCAGCTTCACGTGAGCCGGCGCACGCTGCAGTACTGTTTCCAGGACGTGCTCGGCATGGCGCCCGCGACCTATCTGCGCACGCTGCGGCTGAACGGCGCGCGGCGCGACCTGTGCGGGCGGGTGGCGGGTTCGGTGCAGGATGTCGCGGAAGCGTGGGGTTTCTGGCATCTGAGCCAGTTCGCGACCGACTACCGGCGGTTGTTCGGCAAGCGACCGTCGGAAACGCTGCGCGAGCGCGCGACGATGGTGGCTGCCGGGTGAGCCACGCGGCGGCGCGTGGATGCCGCCGCTACCGCGTTCCGTTTCCCTGTCAGGCGCTGGCCCCCGCTTCGCGCGGCGCCGGCCACGGCAGCGCGTCCCAGTCGATCGCCCGGTAAGCGGCTTCGACCGCGGCGAGATCGTCCGGCCGCTCGCTGCGATGCAGTCCGTGCAATGCGTCCGGCAGGTCGAGCGTTACCGGCACGCAGTGCGGATAGTCGCGCACGCGCAGCGCCGGCGCGATCGTCGTGAAACAGCCGAGCGTCGGCACGTCGAAGCCGTCGGCGAGATGCAGTGCGGCCGTATCGGGCGCAAACAGCAGGCTCGCCCCCTTGACCCATGCAATGAAGCACGCGGTGTCGGCCGCATCGCGGCTCACGTCGACGTACGCAGGGTGCGCGATGGGGCCGAATCCGACCACCGGCAGCCCGTAGCGCCGTACCAGCCGTTCGACGAACGCCGCGCGCAGCGCGGGCGGCACGCTGCGCACCGCGGTGCTCGCGTTCGGGCAGAACAGCACGTACGGTCGCCGCCATTCGATCGGTAGCGCGGGCAGGCGTAACTGCGCGAGCCAGCGATTGCGCTTAGCGGCGGCCGGCACGGCGGCAGGATCCGCACCCAGCGCGTCGAGAAAGAAGTCGACCATCGGCAGCCGCGCGAATGAGGGCCAGTACAGGTGATTGCCGAGATCGATGCACGGCGCGTGTGCGGGCAGCGTTTCGACGGCGCATGGCAGCTGGCGCGACGGCCCGACGACGTCAGCGGCGAGCGCATACAGCGCGTCGACGTAGCGCGGCGCGCGGGCCGGCCGGTACAGCGTGAAGCGCAGGCCCGGATGCATGGCGCGCAGGGCGGCGAGCGCGGTCAGCCCGATCACCGAGTCGCCGAGTGCGACGCCCATGCCGTTGATCACGTGCACATCCGTCGCGCGGTCGTAGTCGAGCCGGAACGGGCGATGCACGGCGTGCAGCAGCCCGAGCGCCGGCGCGGCCGGAACGTGGCCTTCCGCACGACCGGCGCCGTGCTCGACGTCGTACGGCGCGACGAGCGTGCCGTCGGGCGCAAGCAGCGTGCCGGGGTGGGCCAGCGCGTCGTCGTGCGACAACGCGGGGCCAGCCGGCGCGGCACGCATCTCCACGATCATTCGCCGCGCGCGCGGCGGCCCTGTTCGCGGATCTGCTCGAGGGTCGCGGCCGGCGTGCTGGCGTCCTGCGGGATGCGGATCTCGATCAGCGCCGGCAGCCCGCAGGTCAGTGCGCGCTCCAGCGCGGGGGCGAAGTCCGCGGTGCGCTCGACCGTCTCGCCGTGCGCGCCGAACGCGCGCGCATAGGCGGCGAAATCGGGGTTCGTGAGCCCGGTGCCGTGCACGCGACCCGGATAGTTGCGCTCCTGATGCATGCGGATCGTGCCGAAATGCCCGTTGTTGACGACGATGGCTACAATGTTCAGCCCGTACTGCATCGCGGTCGCGAGCTCGTTGCCGGCCATCATGAAGCAGCCGTCGCCGGCGAGCGCGACGACGGCGCGCGACGGGTACAGCGACTTCGCGGCCAGCGCGGCGGGCAGCCCGTAGCCCATCGCGCCGCTGGTCGGCGCGAGCTGCGAGCGGAAGTGCCGGTACGCGAAGTGGCGATGCAGCCAGATCGCGTAGTTGCCGGCGCCGTTGGTCAGGATTGCGTCGTGCGGCAGGCGTTCGCGCAGTTGCACCATCACGTCGCCGAGCTGGACGTCGCCCGGCATCGGCAGCGGCGCATGCCATTCGTGGTACGCGCGATGCGCGTCGGCGGCCGTGCCGGCCCACACCGGCTGTGCCGGCGGCTCGAGCACGGCGAGCGGCGCCGCGATCTCGGGCATCCCGGACACGATCGGCAGGTCCGCCGCATATACGCGGCCGAGTTCATCCGCGCCCTGATGCACGTGGATCAGCGTCTGGCGCGTTTTCGGGATGTCGAGCAGCGTGTAGCCGCCCGTCGTCGCTTCGCCCAGGCGCGGCCCGATCACGAGCAGCAGGTCGGCGTCGCGGATGCGCTTGCCGAGCGCCGGATTGATCCCGAGGCCGACGTCGCCCGCGTAGTTCGGGTGCGCGTTGTCGAATGTGTCCTGGAAGCGGAATGCGCATGCGACCGGCAACTGCCAGCGCTCGACGAAGGTGCGCAGGTGCGCGCACGCATCGGGTGTCCAGCCGCTGCCGCCGACGATCGCGAACGGCCGCTCGGCGCGCGCAAGCCGTTCGCGCAGCTCGTCGAGCTGCGCGGCCGACGGCGATGCCGCGATGCGTTTCGCGGCCGGTGCGACCGGCTGCGGCGCGCACGCTTCGGACAGCACGTCTTCCGGCAGCGCGATCACGACCGGGCCGGGACGGCCTGAGGTCGCGACGTGGAACGCATGGCTCAGGTATTCGGGAATGCGGCGCGGGTCGTCGATCTGCGCGACCCATTTCGCCATCTGGCCGAACATCCGGCGGTAGTCGATTTCCTGGAAGGCTTCGCGGTCGAGGTGCTCGCGTGCGCACTGGCCGACGAACAGGATCATCGGCGTGGAATCCTGGAACGCGGTGTGCACGCCGATCGACGCATGGGTCGCGCCCGGCCCGCGCGTGACGAATGCGATGCCGGGGCGGCCGGTCAGCTTGCCGACCGCCTCCGCCATGTTCGCCGCCGCCGCTTCGTGGCGGCAGACGACCGTCTGGATGTGCGCGGTGTCGTCCGCCAGCGCATCGAGTACGGCGAGAAAGCTCTCGCCCGGCACGCAGAACGCGCGTTCGACGTGATTGGCGAGCAACGCATCGACGAGCAATCGTGCGCCGGTGGTGGCGCGTGGCTCGAGATCCTTGGAATGCGACATGGGCTGCCGTCTCCCTGGGTAGCGGGACGTACAGCTTACGCCCGTTGGCCGGCCGCCGGTACGCCGGCCGCTGAAAAGTGTCGGAACGCGGGGCGATTCGGGCAGCACGTGTTCCACGCGCCGGCTTCAGCTGGCCGAACGGCCAGCTTGTGCACACGGAGGCGATGGTGAAAAGTGGGCGTTCGGCGGCGAATCGATGCTTCACGGCCAATCGACGAACGGAACGCCATCGGAAGGCTTATGTACACACATGGATTTACATCGCAGACCGCGTTGGACAATGTACATCCGGGCGGAGATTGACATGCATACTACAAAGGTATTCCGGAACGGCAACTCGCAGGCCGTGCGGATTCCTGCCGACCTCGCCTATGAGCGCAGCGATATCGAGCTGGAAATCGAGCGCGTCGGTGACGAAATCCTTATTCGGCCGATGCGGCGGCCTTTGACCGATGTACTCCAGAAATTCGCGAAGTTCGGGCCGGACTTCATGGCCGAAGGGCGTGGGGATCAGGAGCAGACCGAACGCGAGGGTTGGTGATGCCGCGCTACATGCTCGACACCAACATGTGCATCTATTTGATGAGGCATCAGCCGGAGTCGGTCGCGAGACGATTTGTGCAGTGCTACACGGGTGACGTCGCGATGTCGGCGATCACGTACGCCGAGCTGGAGTACGGTGTCGCCGTGTGCGCGAGTCCTGCGCGGGAGCGTCGCAATCTTGCCGCGCTGATCGACGATATTCCTGTCGCGCCGTTCGACGTCGCGGCTGCGCAAGCATATGGCCCGGTTCGCGAGGCCGCGCGCGAGCGGAGGAAGGATCACCCCGACAAATTGATCGCCGCTCATGCGGTGTCGCTCGACGTCGTCCTCGTGACCAACAACGAGCAGGATTTCGTCAGCTATCCGGGATTGCGGCTGGAGAATTGGCTGAAGAACTAGCGTCGGGTGTCATGTCCGGCGGTAACGCGGGATATCGATCCGCCCGCGTTACCGCCGGAGCCGGCAATCAGCACTCGACGATATTCACCGCCAGCCCGCCGCGCGACGTTTCCTTGTACTTCGTCTTCATGTCGGCACCCGTCTCGCGCATCGTCTTGATCACCGAGTCGAGCGACACGTAATGCGAGCCGTCGCCGCGCAGCGCCATGCGCGCCGCATTGACGGCCTTCACCGACGCCATCGCGTTACGCTCGATGCACGGAATCTGCACCATCCCGCCGACCGGATCGCAGGTGAGGCCGAGGTTGTGCTCCATCCCGATCTCGGCCGCGTTCTCGACCTGACGCGGCGTGCCGCCGAGCACTGCCGTAAGCGCGCCGGCCGCCATCGAGCACGCGACGCCCACTTCGCCCTGGCAGCCCACCTCCGCACCCGAAATCGACGCGTTGAGCTTGTAAAGAATGCCGATCGCGGCAGCCGTCAGGAGGAAGTCGATCACGCCCTGCTCGTTCGCGCCCGGCGTGAAACGCGTGTAGTAATGCAGCACGGCAGGGATGATGCCGGCCGCGCCGTTGGTCGGCGCGGTGACCACACGGCCGCCGGCCGCGTTTTCCTCGTTGACCGCGATCGCGTACAGGTTGATCCAGTCGACCATCGACAGCGGATCCTGCAGCGCGCGCTCCGGGTTGCTGGTCAGCGCGCGGTACAACTGCGGCGCGCGGCGCTTGACCTGGAACGGGCCGGGCAGGTTGCCGTCGGCCTCCGGGTTGCTGATCCCGCAGCCGCGCGACACGCACGACTGCATCACGGCCCAGATCTTCAGCAGCCCGTCGCGGGTTTGTTCCTCGGTGTGCCATGCACGCTCGTTTTCCCACATCAGCTGCGCGATCGACTTGCCGGTCGACTCGGTCAGCGCGAGCAACTCGGCGCCGGTGCGAAACGGGTGCGTCATCTGCTCGGCCGCGCTCAGCACCTTCGTGTTCGGCGCGCCGGCCGTCACGACGAAGCCGCCGCCGACCGACAGGTAGGTCCGCTCGACCAGCACCGAGCCGTTCGCGTCGGACGCGCGCAGCTTCATCCCGTTCGGATGCTCGGGCAGCGCCTGCCGGTAGAACGCGATGTTCTCCTTCAGCACGAACGGCACCGGGTGCGTGCCGAGCAGCGCGAGCTGCTTCGTCTTGCGGATGTCTTCAAGCCGCGCGTCGATCGTCTCGGGGTCGACGGTGTCGGGCGCGTCGCCGAGCAGGCCGAGCATCACACCGCGGTCGGTGCCGTGGCCCTTGCCGGTTGCTCCGAGCGAGCCGTACAGCTCGACCTTCACATGCGCCGTCGCGTCGAGCAGCCCGTCGCGCTCGAGGCCCTGGGCGAACAACAGCGCCGCACGCATCGGTCCGACCGTATGCGAACTGGACGGACCGATGCCGATCTTGAAGAGGTCAAACACGCTGACTGCCATTTCGATTCCTGCCTTGCTTTATAAATACTACCGCGCCTGCAATGGCAGGCACGCGGCGAGCCATGCGGGCGGCATGGGGGATAGCTGCCGCGCGACGCGGGCATAGCGCCCGTCGAGCCGCGCGGCCAGATGAAAGAGTTCGGTGGCGTTTTTCGGGTCCCACTGCCCTGTGTAGCCGGGCAAGCCGGCTTCGCGACGTTTCGCGTCGAACGGCACCGGCGAATTCACGAATTCCTCGTGGGTCTTCTCGCCGAGCGCATACGGCACGAGCCAGTCGAGCGCCGCCGCGAGCGTCGCGCCGTTCGAGCCGCGCTCGCGCAGCCAGTTGCGGTTGAAGCGGCGCGCGGCCAGCGCGGCCGTCACCAGCGGCTGCAGGTCGTACACCGCGTAATGCAGCGCGTCGCGCTCGTCGAAATCCCAGGTCTTGCCGTCCGGGCCGATGTTGTCCGCGAGATGCTCGACGAACAGCCGTTGCGCGGCGTTCATCATCTTGCGGTCGCCGAGCGTGAACGCGGACAGCGCGATCAGCTTGATCCGGTGGCTCTGCCAGTTGTTGCGCCAGGTGCCTGTGAGCGGCCGCTTCTGTGCGTCCACCTGCGCGACGTAGCCGGCGCCCAGCTTCGCGATGAAGGTCGCCGTCGCATTGCGCGTCTTGACCGGCAGCGCGCTCGCCGTCATGTCGTACGCGATGATCAGGCTGTCGAGGCGCGTCTCGTCGATCGGGTTGAAGCTCGGCTGGTAAGTCGAAACCCACGCGGACAGGAAACGGTCGACGAGCTGCAGATAGCGCGGCGCATTCGTCACGCGCCATGCGAGCGCGGCGTCGCGCATCAGCTCCATGTCCTTCAGCGCTTCGGCACTCTGGTCGTAGATCCCTTCGTGCGGCAGCGTGTCCTCGGTGTGCACGCGCGCCATCGCCTTCGGCTGGTCGCCGATGTGCGCGTCGACGCTGCGGATCAGCGCCTGCACGCCCGGCTCTGCCTGCGTCGTCTCGCTTGCCTGCAATGCGGGCGCCGCGCAGAAATTCATCGCGGCATGTGCATTGCCGGCCGCGCCGAGGCCGGCAGCGGCAAACGACAGCGACGCGACGAGCAGCGGCGCGAAACGGCGCGTGCGCACCCGCTTCGGCACTGCACCATGGCCCGGAAACATCGGACGCACCATGCGGAACTCCTTGATTGGCTGGATCGCGTTTGATGTTAGCCGGATTGGCGGGCGAGCGTGAACCGGATGGTCGGGAGATGAACGCAAAAACCGCACGCAACCGGCGGTTGCGTGCGGTGTGGTCACGGCCGGACTCCGGGGTGAGGCAGGCGTTATGCGTACTCCGACATGGGCACGCACGAGCAGAACAGGTTGCGGTCGCCGTAGGCGTTGTCCGCACGGCCGACCGGCGGCCAGTACTTGTTCGTGCCCAGCGACGCGACCGGGTACGCAGCCTGCTCGCGCGAGTACGCGTGCGGCCATTCGTTCGCGGTGACGACGGCTGCCGTGTGCGGCGCGTGACGCAGCGGGTTGTCCTCGCGATCGGCGCGGCCTTCCTCGACGGCGCGGATTTCGTCGCGGATCGCGATCATCGCGGCGATGAAGCGGTCGAGTTCTTCCTGCGATTCCGATTCGGTCGGCTCGACCATCAGCGTGCCCGGCACCGGGAAGCTCATCGTCGGCGCGTGGAAGCCGTAGTCCATCAGGCGCTTCGCGACGTCGTCGACGCTGATGCCGCTGGTTTCCTTGATCGGACGCAGGTCGAGAATGCACTCGTGCGCGACCAGCCCGCCCGGGCCCGAATACAGCACCGGGTAGTGCGGCGCGAGGCGCTTCGCGATGTAGTTCGCGTTGAGGATCGCGGTTTCGGTGGCTGCGGTCAGGTTCTTCGCGCCCATCATCGCGATGTACATCCACGAGATCGGCAGGATCGACGCCGAGCCGTAAGGTGCCGCCGACACCGCGCCGATGCCGTCTTCCGCGCGCGTGTAGCCGGTCGAGCGCTGGTTCGGCAGGAACTTCGCGAGGTGCGCGCCGACCGCGACCGGGCCGACGCCCGGGCCGCCGCCGCCGTGCGGGATGCAGAAGGTCTTGTGCAGGTTCAGGTGCGATACGTCGCCGCCGAACTGGCCCGGCGCGGTCAGGCCGACCATCGCGTTCATGTTCGCGCCGTCGACGTACACCTGGCCGCCGTGCGCATGGACGATCTCGCAGATCTCGCGGACGTTCTGTTCGAACACGCCGTGCGTCGACGGATACGTGATCATGATCGCCGCGAGGTCGTTCGAATGCTGTTCGGCCTTCGCCTTCAGGTCGGCGATGTCGACGTTGCCCTGCGCGTCGCACGCGACGACCACGACCTTCATGCCGGCCATGTGCGCGGAGGCCGGATTCGTGCCGTGCGCGGATGCCGGGATCAGGCACACGTCGCGATGTGCTTCGCCGCGCGATGCGTGGTAAGCGTGGATGACCAGCAGGCCCGCGTACTCGCCCTGCGAGCCGGCGTTCGGCTGCAGCGACACGGCCGCGTAGCCGGTGGCCGCGACGAGCATCTGCTCGAGCTGGTCGATCATCTCGCGGTAGCCGACGGTCTGCTCGGCCGGTGCGAACGGGTGGATCCGGCCGAATTCGGGCCACGTGACGGGCAGCATTTCCGACGTCGCGTTCAGCTTCATCGTGCACGAGCCGAGCGGGATCATCGAGCGGTCGAGCGCGAGATCCTTGTCCGACAGGCTGCGCAGGTAGCGCAGCATTTCGGTTTCGGAATGGTGACGGTTGAACACGTGGTGCGTCAGGTACGTGCTCGTGCGCTCGAGGCCGGCAGGCAGCGCGGCGACGCCGGCGAGGCCTGCGTCCAGCGCGTCGACGGTCGGCGCGGTGCCGCCGGCCGCCTGTGCGAACACGGCGAGGAGATCGGCGAGGTCGTCACGGGTCGTCGTTTCGTCGACCGACACGCCGACTTGCGTGTCGCTCACGCGGCGCAGGTTGATGCGCTTGTCCTTCGCGAGTTGATGGACCTGCGCGGTGCGCGCGCCGGTGTCGATCGTCAGCGTGTCGAAGAACGTATCGTTGACGGTCGCGAAGCCGAGGTGCTTCACGCCGGCGGCGAGCAGCGCCGCGATGCGGTTCACGCGCAGCGCGATCGTCTTCAGGCCGTGCGGGCCGTGGTAGACCGCGTACATGCTCGCCATGATCGCGAGCAGCGCCTGCGCGGTACACACGTTCGACGTCGCCTTCTCGCGGCGGATGTGCTGTTCGCGCGTCTGCAGCGCAAGGCGCAGCGCGGGCTTGCCCTGCGCGTCGACGGTCACGCCGACGAGGCGGCCCGGCATCTGGCGCTTGAATTCGTCACGCACCGCGAGATACGCGGCGTGCGGGCCGCCGAAGCCCATCGGCACGCCGAAGCGCTGCGTGTTGCCGACCGCGACGTCCGCCCCCCATTCGCCGGGCGGCGTGAGCACGGTGAGCGCGAGCAGGTCGGCCGCGACGACGACATGGCCGCCGGCCGCGTGGATGGCCTCGGTGAGCGCGCGGTAGTCGCGCACGTCGCCGTTGACGCCCGGGTATTGCAGCAGCACGCCGAACGCGTTCGCTTGCGCGGCATCGGCGGCCGGGCCGGTCTTCACTTCGATGCCGACCGGCAGCGCGCGCGTGCGGATCACTTCAAGCGTTTGCGGCAGCACGTCGTCAGCGACGTAGAACACGTTCGACTTCGGCTTGCCGGTGCGCTGCAGCAGCGTCATCGCTTCGGCCGCGGCGGTGGCTTCGTCGAGCAGCGACGCGTTCGAGATCGCGAGACCGGTCAGGTCGGCGACCATCTGCTGGAAGTTCAGGAGCGCTTCGAGGCGACCCTGGGAAATTTCGGGCTGGTACGGCGTGTAAGCCGTGTACCACGCCGGGTTTTCGAGCACGTTGCGCAGGATCACGGCCGGCGTGTGCGAGTCGTAGTAGCCCTGGCCGATATACGAGCGGAACACCTGATTCTTGTCCGCGAGAGCGCGCAGCGCGGCGAGGGCTTCTGCCTCGCTCTTCGGTTGCGCGAACGGGCCGAGCGGCAGCGTTTCGGCGCGGCGGATCGAGGCCGGGATCACGGCGTCCATCAGGGCGGCGCGCGACGCGAAGCCGAGCGTGTCGAGCATGGCCTGCTGGCTGGCGGCATCGGGGCCGATGTGGCGTTCTGCGAACGCGTCGTGCGTTTCGAGCGCGGCGAGCGAGAGGGGCGTGCGGTTCATCAGGCGGTCCGGGTGTTCGAGCTTCATGGCGTGACTCTGGTCCCGCGCGAGGCCGGCTGGCCGGCCCGCGCGGTTCGGGTAAGGAAAATTAGTCGATCAGCTTGCTGTAGGCGTCAGCGTCGATCAGCTTGTCGGTCGACGCGCCGGCCGCGAGCTTGATCTTGAAGAGCCACGTGTCGTACGCGTCGCTGTTCACTTCTTCCGGCGAGTCGACGGCTTCTTCGTTGATGGCGATGATCTCGCCGGACACCGGCGAGTAGATGTCGGATGCCGCCTTCACCGATTCGACGACGCCGACGGCGTCGCCTTCCTGCACCGACTTGCCGACTTGCGGCAGCTCGAGAAAGACGATGTCGCCGAGCGTGTTCTGCGCGTGATCGGTGATGCCGACCGTCAGCGTGCCGTCGGCTTCGGTGCGGATCCACTCGTGTTCGTCGGTGTACTTCAGATCGGCCGGGACGTTGCTCATCGGATGCTCCTGGATAAAAGGTGTGTTCGTTATGCTGGCGCGCCGCCGGGCGCGCCGGGTGTGGTTGCGCCGGGCGCCATTTCCCGGCTTTCCGGGAGTCGGCGCCCCCGGTCGTTACGCAGCGAGGACCTTGCCGTTGCGCACGAACGGCAGTTTTACCACGCGCGCGGGAAGTTGCTTGTCTCGAATCTGCACATGAACGGTGTCGCCGACCTGGACGGCTGCCGGCACGCGTGCGAACGCGATCGATTCCTGCATCGACGGCGAGAACGTGCCGCTCGTGATTTCGCCTTCGCCGTGCGGCGTGACGACTTTCTGGTGTGCGCGCAGCACACCGCCCGCCTTGCCGTTTTCCTTTTGCAGGATCAGGCCGACGAATGCGGCACGCGAGCCGTCGCGCTCGAGCGCGGCGCGGCCGACGAATTCGCGCGGCGCCGACAGGTCGACCGTCCACGCGAGGCCCGCGTCGAGCGGCGACACGTTGTCGTCCATGTCCTGGCCGTACAGGTTCATGCCGGCCTCGAGGCGCAGCGTGTCGCGCGCGCCGAGCCCGCACGGGCGCACGCCGTTCTGCTGCAGCGCGTTCCACAGCGCTTCCACGTGCACGGCCGGGACGATCACTTCGAAGCCGTCTTCACCGGTGTAGCCGGTGCGTGCGATGGTGAGATCGCCGAACGGCGTGCCGGCGACCTGCGCGGCGTTGAACGGCTTCAGTTCGCTGGTCGCGGCGCGTGCGGCGGGCACCGTCGTCCAGGTTTTTTCGCGTGCGTTCGGGCCCTGGACGGCGACGATCGCGAAATCGCGGCGCGGCGCGATGGTCAGGCCGTAACCGCCTTGTTCGTTGAGCTGGTTGAACCACGCGATGTCTTTCTCGGCCGTGCCTGCGTTGACGACGACGCGGAAGAAGTCTTCGGTGAAGTAATAGACGATCAGGTCGTCGATGACGCCGCCCTGCGGATTGAGCAGGCACGAGTAGAGCGCCTTGCCGGGGATCCTGAGCTTGCCGACGTTGTTCGCGATCGCGTGCTCGAAGAATGCGCGCACGCGGCTGCCGGTGAAATCGACGACGCACATGTGCGACACGTCGAACATGCCGGCGTCGGTGCGCACGGCTTCGTGTTCTTCGATCTGCGAGCCGTAGTTGACGGGCATGTCCCAGCCGCCGAAGTCGACCATGCGGGCATTGAGCGCGCGGTGCGCGGCGTTGAGCGGGGTGTGATTCAGTGCAGTCATCGAGGCCTCAGGCAAGGCGCTTGCGCGCGGGTCAGAACGGCCATGTGCCGACCACTGCGGCTGTGTGGCCTGCGAGCGATCCGGTACATGCCCCTCTGTCCTCGATACCTGAGAGATTGCGCTGCGGCAAAGCCGGCGAACGCGCGCCCCTTCGGTGGGCAGCTTGCCCGCGCTGCATATGCGCAACGGGCTACTGCCGCTCTCCAGAGTGCAGGGAGTGCGGCCCGCGCGATGCGCGGACGGGATTCCCCGACGCGGTCGGTCCTTTTGCCTGAGAGTTTGCGGGTGTGCCCCTTCGGCGGCGCGACCGGCGTTACAGCTACGCGGTCACACGCTCTCCCGACGCGTGCGGGCGACTGTACGCGAGCGGGTGGGCATTGTCAATTTGAGCAAAAAAATGTCGCTTTGCGACAAGCGGCGGCATGGGGTGCCGCCGCTTTTTCGCCGCCGGCGGGCGCCGGCGTTACTCGCCGATCGCGCGCGCGGCAGTGTCGAGTTCCTGGTTCAGCACGCGCTGCTCGTCGCCGGACAGGCCGCCGCCGTGCTGCGCCGACATGTCGTTCGACTCCTGGCGGATGACGTCGAGGCGGTGGTGCAGCTGCGCACCGTACGGCGGCGGGTAGTAGCCGCCGTTCACGCGCGCATCGATCCGGCGGTGCAGGTTGTCGATCCGGCCCTGGATCTCCTGCAGGCGATCGTTCGCGACGACTTGCGGGTTCGGCCGCGGTGGTGGCGGCGCCTGTCGCGCCGGCCGCTGCGGCTGCACGACACAGGCCGCGAGCGAGGAAACCAGGACGCAGCATGCCGCTGCGCGAATCAACCGTTGCATCACATTCTCCTGACGGTTTGGTGTCGGATCGACTTTTTGAGAAACGCGTCAGACCGGCTCACCGCTGACTTGCGTTCCCGCACCATTTGTAACGGAATGTTCGGAACGGCGCCACCGCAGTGGCGCCGCGTGGGGTCTGCCCGCGTGCTGTGCGGCAACGCACGGGGCGGGGGCAGCGTGCGGCCCGATCGGCACTGACCCGGCCGGCAGCCGTCAGACCATCCGGCGCACGAAGGGTACCCGGCGGCCGTCGTGCTCGCTCTGTGCTGCGAGCTCGATGATCGTCATCACGTCGACGGCGTCCTGCGGCGTGACCGGGAACGGCGCGCCGTCGTGGACCGACGCGGCGAGCGCGCGGTAGAACTCTGCGTACTGGCCGTCGAGCGTGGGCACCGGCCGTTCGATCTCGACTTCGCCGTCGAGTACGCGCAGTACGCCGGGGGGATTGCCGCCGCCGAATTCGACGTCGTCCGGCGTGAGGCCGGCTTTCAACTGGTCTTCCTGCGTGTCGAGCCCGAACTTCTGATAGCTGCCGCGCGTGCCGTGCAGCGTGAAGCGGGCGGGCTCGATCGCCGACAGCGCACTGGCGTGCAGCGCGACGTCCTTGTCCGGATAGCCGAGCAGCAGGTGCACGAAGTCGGGCGCCGTGCCGTTGTCGCGGCGCGTCTTGACCGTCGCACTCACCGTCTCGGGCAGCCCGAACAGCGCGAGCGCCTGGTCGATCAGGTGCGGGCCGAGGTCCAGCAGCAGGCCGCCGCCGCGCGCGGGCTCCTCGCGCCAGCGCGTGCGCGGGGTCGGCCGGAAGCGGTCGAAGTGCGACGTGAAATAAGTGAGCCGGCCGAGTTCGCCCGATTCGACGATGCGGCGCACGGTGAGGAAGTCGCCGTCCCAGCGGCGGTTGTGGAACGGTGCGAACAGGCGGCTGCGTGCATTCGCGAGCCGCGCGAGCGCGAGCGCTTCGTCGGCGGTGAGCGTGACGGGCTTGTCGACCACGACGTGGCGGCCGGCTTCGAGCACCTGACGCGCGAGCGCGAAGTGCGTGTCGTTGGGCGTGGCGATCACCACGCAGTCGATGTCATCGAGGCCGAGCAGCGTATCGAGATCGGGGACGATGCGCGCGCCCGGATACGCGGCGCGCGCGCGATCGGCCTGGCCCGTCGCGATCGCGGCGACCTCGGTGCGGCCGCTCGTGGCGATCACGGGCGCGTGGAACGTCGCGCCGGCGAAACCGAAACCCATCAAACCAATCCTGAGCAATGACGACATGGCAAATCCCTGGCTGCGAACGAAACGAAAGGATGGATGGCGCGCCGCGAAGGCGCGGGCACGACCGGCTATTTTGGCACGGCGCGACGGCGTGTACCGGCGCGTTCGGCAAAACGCGCGGTTCGGCACGGGGCATGCGCGGATGAGGCTGGCATTTTGCGTGACGCCGGATGGTGCCGGGCGCTTCCGGCCGGTGGGGCGGCGCCGGCCCGCGTCATGCACCGGCCCGCTGCCGCAGTACTGCGCTCGCGACCTGCGCGGCCCAGGCCGAGCATGCCGCTGCGCCGGGATGGAAGCCGTCGGCGGCCATCAGGTGGCGCTCGAGCGGCAGCGCGACGCGCAGGAACGTGCAGTGAGGCTGCGTCGCGGCCCAATCGGCGAGCGCCGCGTTGAGCCGTTTCGCGCGCAGCCCGAGATACCACGCGAGCGGTTGCGGCAGCGCCGGAAAGCGCTCCATCGGCGGCACCGCCGACAGGATCACGTGCCCCGCCTGAAAGCGTGCCGCGAGCAGCCGCACGAGCTCGGCCTGCTGAGCCTGCCAGCGCGCCGGCGGCACGCCGCCCGTCACGTCGTTGACGCCGAGCGACGTCACCGCCACGTCGAACGGCTCGGCTGGTTCGGTCGCGAGCCAGTCGACGAGTTCCCGCGTGGTGAGGCCCGTGCGCGCGAGCAGCTTCCAGCCGACCCGGTGCGTGGCCGCCAGCGTGCGCGCCAGCTGCCCGGACAGCGCATCGTGCTGCGTCGCCACGCCGACGCCCGCGGCGGCCGAATCGCCGACCACCAGCACGCGCAGCGGCGGGCCGTCGCCGGCGACGCCGTCGCGCGGGCCTGCCGCTTCGGGCAGGCGCGGCGTGACGCGGCGCACGTGGCGCCCCTGGAGGAAAAGCAGCGGGCCGAGGGCGGCGGTGGCGAGCGGGTATCCCATGAAGTCGATCCGGTGGCGTGCATGCGGGCGCGGCGCGGGGGCGCGCCGACGTCCGTGCATTGTGGCCGATCGCGCCGCACTCGGGGCCGGATTGACCGTTCGGATAGGGGACGGAACGGCCCCCTGCCTGCGCGGCCCCGTCCGGCGGCGCTCCCGAAATCCGCGCCGCCGACGTGTTAACATGCGCGTCCTGCCCGTGTGTCCGCCTGCATTTCAGGCCCGCCGCGCGCGGCATCCTCCCGGCGTCCCGCCGTCAACCGCAACATCATCCGCCATCATGTCCGCAGGCCTCAACCCCGCTCAGAACGAAGCGGTGCGCTACCTCGACGGTCCCTGCCTCGTGCTCGCCGGCGCGGGCAGCGGCAAGACCCGCGTGATCACGCAGAAGATCGCGCACCTGATCGAAGCCAAAGGCTTCGAGCCGCGCCACATCGCGGCCGTCACGTTCACGAACAAGGCGGCTGCCGAAATGCGCGAGCGCGTCTCGAAGCTGCTGGAGGGCAAGACGCTCACCACGCCCGGCAAGGAAGGCCGCAAGGTGCCCGTCAACCAGCTCACCGTGTGTACGTTCCACTCGCTCGGCGTGCAGATCCTGCGTCAGGAGGCCGAGCACGTCGGCCTGAAGCCGCAGTTCTCGATCATGGATTCGGACGACTGCTTCGGGATGATCCAGGAGCAGATCGGCACGACCGACAAGGGCCTGATCCGCAAGATCCAGAGCACCATCTCGCTGTGGAAGAACGGCCTGATCATGCCCGAGGAGGCGATGACGATCGCGGCCAACGAGGACGAGCACCAGGCGGCGCTGGTCTACCGCAACTACGTCGCGACGCTGCATGCGTACCAGGCGGTCGACTTCGACGACCTGATCCGCCTGCCGGCCGAGCTGTTCGCGAAGAACGAGCAGGTGCGCGACCGCTGGCAGAACAAGCTGCGCTATCTGCTGATCGACGAATACCAGGACACCAACGCGTGCCAGTACGAGCTGCTGAAGCTGCTTGCCGGCCCGCGCGCCGCGTTCACGGCCGTGGGCGACGATGACCAGGCGATCTACGGATGGCGCGGCGCGACGCTCGAAAACCTCGCGCAGCTCGGCAAGGATTTCCCGAAGCTGCACGTGATCAAGCTCGAGCAGAACTACCGGTCGACGGTGCGGATCCTGACCGCCGCGAACAACGTGATCGCGAACAACCCGAAGCTGTTCGAGAAGAAGCTGTGGTCCGAGCACGGGATGGGCGATTCGATCACCGTCACGCCGTGCAACGACGAGGAGCATGAAGCCGAGTCGGTCGTGTTCCGGCTGTCCGCGCACAAGTTCGAGCGGCGCGCGCAGTTTCGCGACTACGCGATCCTGTATCGCGGCAACTTCCAGGCACGGATCTTCGAGCAGGTGCTGCGACGCGAGCGGATCCCGTACGTGCTGTCGGGCGGCCAGTCGTTCTTCGACAAGGCCGAGATCAAGGATCTGTGCGCATACCTGCGCCTGATCGCGAACGCCGACGACGATCCCGCGTTCATCCGCGCGGTCACGACGCCGCGCCGCGGGATCGGCAACACCACGCTCGAAGCGCTCGGCTCGTTCGCGGGCCAGGCCAAGGTGTCGCTGTTCGAGGCCGTGTACATGGGCGGGATCGAGGCGCGGTTGTCCGCGCGCCAGGTCGAGCCGCTGCGGATGTTCTGCGACTTCATCCAGCGCCTCACCGATCGCGCGGACAAGGAACCCGCGACCGTCGTGCTCGACGACATGATGGAAGCCATCCACTACGAGGCTTACCTGTACGACGCGTTCGACGAACGGCAGGCGCAGTCGAAGTGGCAGAACGTGCTCGAATTCCTCGAGTGGCTCAAGCGCAAGGGCACCAAGCCCGAGACGGAGGCCGTCGACGGCGAGGCCGAAGGTTTCCACAACGCGGACGGGCTGGCGGACACCGGCAAGAACCTGCTTGGCCTGATCCAGACCGTCGCGCTGATGTCGATGCTCGAGGGCAAGGACGAGGATCCGGACGCCGTGCGGCTGTCGACCGTCCATGCGTCGAAGGGGCTCGAATATCCGCACGTGTTCCTGGTCGGCGTCGAGGAGGGCATCATGCCGCACCGCGGCGGCAGCGAGGACGACGGCCCGATCGACAGCGAGCGGATCGAGGAGGAGCGCCGGCTGATGTACGTCGCGATCACGCGCGCGCAGCGCAGCCTGCACCTGAACTGGTGCAAGAAGCGCAAGCGGGCGCGCGAGACGGTCGTGTGCGAGCCGTCGCGCTTCATCCCGGAGATGGGGCTCGACGAAGCGCCGCCGCCCACGCCGGAAGAGGCGCCGATGACGCCGAAGGATCGGCTCGCGAGCCTGAAGGCGCTGCTGCAGAAGTGACGCGGCTTGCCGCGGCGGCCTGACGTCCGGTCGACTCGCCGCCAAAACAAAACCCCCGCGATGCGCGTGCACCGCGGGGGTTTTTTCTGGCCGGTGAGTCGGCGGGCGTTACTTCGCAGCGTTGACCATGTAGTCGACGGCCGCCTTCACGTCGGCGTCGGACGCGTTCGACCCGCCCTTCGGCGGCATCGCGCCCTTGCCGTGCAGCGCATAGTTGTAGATGGTGTCCATCGGATCCTTCAGGCGCGGCGCCCAGTCATCCTTGCTGCCGAACTTCGGCGCGCCGAGCACGCCGGCTGCGTGACATGCCTGGCACACCTGCGTGTACAGCGCCTTGCCGGCCGATGCGGCGTCGGCGCTGGTCGGCGCGGCCGCAGGCGTTTCGCCGGCTTTCGGAATCGCGGCGATCGCGGCCATCGCGGCGGCGGCTTGCGCGTTCGATGCATCGGCGCCCGATGCGCCTGCTGCGCCCGATGCTCCGCCTGCCGCCGGCGCTGCATTCGCGGCCGGTGCGGCCGGTTCGGGGAAGTTCGCGCCGTCGTTGTTCGCCATGTAGACGATCGCGCGGGCGATTTCATAGTCGCTGACGTCGTCGGGGCTCGTGCCGCCGCGCGGCGGCATCGCGCCCTTGCCGGACAGCGCCGTTTTCAGCAGCGTGTCGAAGCCCTGCGCGATGCGCGGCGCCCAGTCATCCTTGTTCCCGAACTTTGGCGCACCCGCGGCGCCCGTGCCGTGACATGTCACGCAGACCGCCTTGTAGACCTCCTCGCCGGTCTTGTACGTGCGCGGCGCATTGGCGTCCTTCACGGTGACCTGTGCGATCGGCGCGATACGTGCGGCGACCTGTTCGTCGGATAGCGCATCCGTGCCGGCGCCCGAACGGAACGCATGGTTGGCATAGTTGGCAAAGAGGACGATCAGGGCGATCGGAATCGCGAACGACGCGATGATGACGGCAATCAACTGCCCGGGAGTTTTGACGGGAGATTCGTGGGGTGCTTCGCTCATGCTTGCCTCGTCTCCGTGAATAGGAATTGTGAGCGCGGTGCAACGGCAAATGGCAATCCAATGAAGCACGGTCGATTATAGACGGAACGTTTACATCACGGCGAGCGGCGCGATGGCGCGTGTTTACCCGCACGAATGGCGCACTGGCAGGGATTCGGCGGGAAGGTGGACGCGTCATGGGAAACCGGGTATCCTTGCCGTCTTGCCAATGGTGGGCGGCCGGTTTATTGGGGTCGTTTCACTGTCACAGGCGCCCGTAGCTCAATGGATAGAGTACTGCCCTCCGAAGGCAGGGGTTGCTGGTTCGATCCCAGCCGGGCGCGCCAAGCCTATCAAGGCTCTCAGCAGTTTCCTTCCCTCGTCGGACAGTCTCATTGCAGCTAAATTGCAGCTAGCCTCGGCGTCGGCTCGGCCGTCAGCGGCGTGACCCACTGCGCCAGGTGATCCGCCGACAGGTGCGCATACCGCTGCACCATCTCGAACGTCTCCCAACCTCCCAGCTCCTTCAGCACCTGCAGCGGCGTGCCGCGTTGCACGTGCCAGCTCGCCCAGGTGTGGCGCAGATCGTGCCACCGGAAGTCACGGATCCCGGCCCGCTTCAACGCCTTGCGCCAGGCTTCGGTCACGGTCTGGTTGACCGGCCGGCCGTGGTAGACGAACACGCTGTCGACGTACTCGGGCGCACGCTTCTTTGCGCGCTGGCGCAGCAGCACCGCGATCGCCGTATCGGACAGCGGCACCGTGATCGCCTTCTTCGCCTTCGCCTGGTCCGGATGGATCCAGGCGACCCGCCGCACGATGTCGACCTGCGACCACTGCAGCCCGGTCACGTTCGAACGACGCAGGCCGGTCTCGAGGGCGAACCGCGCCATCTCGGCCAGGTGATCCGGCAGCTCGGCGAGCAGCCGCTCGGCCTGGGGCTGCGTCAGCCAGCGGATCCGCTTCGCGGCGCTCTTCGTTCGCTTCATCACCGGCGCGCGGTCGAGCCATTCCCACGCGACGGCCGCATTCAACACCGCCATCAGCACGCCGATCACGCGCCTCACCGTGCCCGCACTGGCGGTCTGGTCGGTGACGATGACGCGGTGCTTGGTGCGGATGACTTTCGGTTCCCTCCTCTTCGCCAGGGCGATCGCGTCGATGCGATCGCGGTTGATGTCGGCCAGGGCCACGCCCGACAGGTGCTGGTCGAGCCAGCGCAGATGGGTCTTCGACGTCGCCAGGCTCGAGAGCCCTTCGCGGTCGCTGACGTACCGCACGACGGCATCGTTCCAGGTGTAGCGCGGCCGCACGCCGAGCTTCGCCTGGTTCCACAGCTCGACCTTCAGCCGGTCGTGGAATTCTTCGGCCTGCGCTTTGTTGCTGGTGCCAGTGCTGCCTTGTAGTGGCGTTCCGCCGCCAGGGGGGTACAGCTTGTATTGCCAGTTGGGGCTGGTCTTCCGTTTGTAGAGCGACATGATTCAACTTCTCCAGGACGTTCGCCCTGCACAACTCGCGGGATCCATTCTCCGGCGAGGTAACGCTCAAGGGCAATCGTCGAAAACATCCAGCGCTTCCCGACCTTGCGGCCTGGTACATCGCCGGCCTTCGCTTTCAGGCGCACCGTTTCGGGGTGGGCGCCGAGCAGCGCGGCGGCCTGAGCCAGGTCGATCGTGTTCATCGGGGCACCGTTTTCGAGCTGATGACCTGCGGCGGAATTTTGTAGCCAGTCAGGCAGTGAGTCTCGCGTCGATATTATCGGAATCCAGCCAGGCTCGACGGACCGTGGCCGGAGGTTGGTAGCGATGAGCGCTGTGGGGCCGGCGCTCGTTATAGAACTGCCGCCAGCGCTCGATGAGCACCTTGGCCTCGGCGCGGCTGCGGAACCATTCGCGGTTTAGCAATTCGTCTCGCAGTTTGCCGTTGAAGCTTTCGACGAATCCGTTTTGCCATGGACTGCCAGGCGCAACGAAGGCCGGACCGATTGCAGCGTCTCGCAGCCAACGCATGACCTTGGCAGCGGTAAATTCGGCGCCGTTGTCCGACCGAACAAACGCGGGCTTGCCGTACAGCCGCATGAGTCGCGATAGCGTCAAGATCACGTCCTGCGACCGCAGGCTGGCGCCAACCTCGATCGCCAGACACTCGCGGGTGTATTCATCGATCACGCATAGCATCTTCAAGGCCCGGCCATCCACTAGTTGATCGTGCACGAAGTCATAGCTCCAAACCGAATTGGGCTGTGTGGCGCCTGGCAGGCGTATGTCGTCGCCGCAACGACGTCGGCGAGGACGTCGGCGCGGAATGTTGAGCTGAAGGGCTCGCCACATTCGCCGCACGCGCGATTCGCTCAACGCCAGCCAGGCCGACATCCGGCGATAGCCGAAGCGCGGCACCTCTTGCGCGGCCGCCATCAGCCTCTCGCCCAAACTCCGATCCTTCTCCGGTTGCTTGAGCGTATAGGTCGCCACTCGGCGGCTCAGTCCCAGGTAGCGACATGCCTTGCGTTGCGAGAGCCCCCGCCGAGTCAGGACTTCCAGCGCTTCGCGCCGGCCCGTCGGGGTGATCATTTTTTTCGGCTGAACTCCTTCAGGCCGTCGATTACCAGCATCTGCTCGGCGATCAGGCGCTTGAGCCGATCGTTCTCCGATTCCAGCTCCTTGAGCCGACGAGCGTCAGCCACGTCCATCCCGCCGAACTTGTTGCGCCAACGATAGAACGTCTGTTCCGAAATGTTGTGGCGCTTGCATAGATCCTTCACCGGCTCATCCCGGCTCTCGGCCTCGCGCAAAATGCGGATGATCTGCTCGTCGGTAAATCGCTTCTTCATCGAGTCCTCCTTGTCCATAGGATAAAAGAGAACTCACTTGCCGGATGGCTACAAGAAACGTCTCAGGTCACTGACGCGGGGGAGGCACACGCAGAACAACTCGTGGATTGATGGCAAGCGCGTTTTTTCAAACATAAGCGATTGATTTTTAAAGATTTCGGTGTGCCACTAGTGCCATCAAAAACACGTGGCACCCCCTTCTGACTCGTGGCCTAAAAAATAGGCAGCGTCCGCGACTAGTGGCAAAACGCGCCCGACTAGTGGCACGCCTTTCCGGCTGATTTCCCGCCCTTCTACGTATTCTTTCTTCTTCTTTTTCAATAATTTAGAGAGAGAGAAGAAAGGGTCGGCGGGCAATCGGCGGAAAAACAGACTCGTGGCAAAAACGGCCCGACTCGTGGCAAAAACGGGGTGACTCATGGCGGCACTCGCTTCCAGAATCAAGGACTTACGAGCGACACCCCCCGAAAACCACGAGTTATCTGCGCTGCCACCGCCTTCCCCGCGTGAAAAACAGCCTTGCTGGCCCCCCTTCTCTAAGGGCAGCGCCGTTCGCCGGCTGTTTCCACTCGCGGGGGGTACGGGGGGAAGCGGGAAAATCGGCGGTCGGGCGATCGCGCGCGCCGATTGCTGCGCGCATCGGCGCACGCACCGGAAACCTGAATACAGGGCCGCTGCGCGGCCGGAAAAAGGCGAGTAAGGCGCACGGCCGCGTTGCGGCCGCGAGGGCGTAGAAGCGATCACGCAGCCTCCATGCTGTCGCGCAGAAGAAGCCGCCAGGCACTACGGTGCCCGGCGGCTTTTTTTTCGCCCGTGCCCGTGCGCGCGGCATGCAGGGTCAGGAGGGCGTAGGGCGGCTAGACGCCGGTGTGAGGTTCGCCCCTGCGCCCGAGCGCGGCGGGCCCGTGACGGGCCTGCTGACGCGCGACAGGGGGCATTTTAGGGCCGGGTCGGGCTGGATGAGGCAGGCGCGGACCCGGCGCGCGCAGTTGTAGCCCCTCCCCACCTGCCCGCCAAAACGAGCGGTTTTTATGCACGCATGCACATGCCGCACGAGCCCGACCAGCACGGGCCGCGCCGCGGCTGACTCGCCGATACGGCTATGCACTTTTATGCGCATTGATTATGCAACCCCCGCTTTCTGCGTTTGCCCGGGATACTGTGGGGGATCCGGAGCCCCGTGGCGATGAGGCGAAAGCCTGAATGTGCACGGTAGCGATACACTGACGTGGTCACTGAAGGCACGTTAGATCAACAACGGTGTCCAAAGGGCGCTACGGAAGAACGACACAAAAAATGCGATGGGGATAGCATGAAAATATCAAAGGTTGAAATACGAAGATACCGGGCGTTTGATAGACAAGTGACAATTCCACTTAAGGACTTTACTGTCGTTACCGGACCTAATAACCTGGGAAAATCAACTGTCCTTAGTGCGTTGGAAGTATTTTTTTCGCATTTCGAGACGGGGCGGGCTAGGAGATTTGGATCGTATTCGTATGAAATTGATTATCCGAAGCGATATCAAGGTAGGTCGGGGAGGCGTTGGCCGACAGAAATCAAAGTCGAAATGGACATTGATGACCAGGATATAGCACTGATACAAGAGGACGCCGATCAGGGACCTGATCCGACAATTTCAGTCGCAATAAAATTCGAATGGCACGATATCAGTAAATCATTTCGCCCTAGTTATTATCTGACAGGAGTGCCAAAGGGGCTCGAAAAGCGGCTTTTCAACTGGTTGTCCGAGCACGTTCGATACGTCTACATTTCAGCCGAGCGTGGCGTAACGAATTTTCGCCGAACGATATATGATGAAGTTGTATCTGGCGCGTTGGCGCGGATCAGTCGTAGTAAGCAACGCCTTCAGGCGTTGGAGAGGCTCTTCGAGGATGTGAAGGCAGAAATTGCGGTTGTCGAGGAAGAGCTCGTCGAAGAATTGCGCCAATATCTCCCATCCGTAAGGGAAATGAATTTTTCCATTGAGGATTGGAGTCTTGAGCGTCTAGTTTCAGTTAGTGACGTGATTGTAGATGATGGTGCAAAAACTCTACTTCGTCATAAGGGTGACGGATTCAAGAGCCTTTTCTCTATGTCACTTTTGCAATATGTTGCAAGGCAAAAGAGCACAAGGAATTTGATATTTGCAATTGAAGAGCCAGAGGCGCATCTTCATTCATCGGCTATCTATGAAATTAAGGGCGCACTTCGCAATTTGTCGTCTGATTTTCAAGTGCTGTGTACTACGCACTCCCCGATTTTGATCCAGAGGGATGATATTAGGGCAAACGTGATCGTAGAGAGTTCGGGAGGGGAAGGGGATTTTTATTCGACGGCGCGAGCGGCTGGCAGGCTTGAGGATATTCGGAAATCGCTCGGTATAAAGCCGCACGAAAACATGACGACGGCGGAAGTGGTGATTGTGGTTGAAGGGGCGAGCGAGGAAACAGTACTGCCTTCCGTTCTGGGACGAATATCGGCGGCGCTGGCTACGGCGTTTGCGTCAGGGCGTGTCAAGGTGCTGTCTGCCGGGGGCGCGGCCAATATTCCTGCAGTAGTGCGGGCGCTCGCGCGAGACGCCGCCACGTGTCTAGTGTTCATTGATGGAGATGATGAAGGACGGGCCGCGGCGAAACGCGTAAGCGAATCGGGGCACATGCTTCGTGAAGACGTCTTCGAGGTGGCTGCCCGCCCGGACTGTCCCGACACGGAGTTTGAAGACTTGTTCGCGCCGGAGATATATCTCAATGCAGTTTCACAGACTGTTGCCTTCGACATTACAACTGAAGAATTTCACGACGCGCAGCGGCGAAGCGGAGGGAGAGGTCGGAGATGTGCGAAATGGTCTGTCGTCATGGAGCGGATATTGGACGCTCAAGGTATGAAGTGGGACGCATTGTCGGACGACGTGAAGTCAGCAGTCGCAGCGGCCGTTGCCGAACATGCCAGAACATGCCGCCTCGAAGAGGTGAACTGGGGACGTGGACTGGCGGGCAAGGTAGCGCGCTACCTCAGTGAAGTGGTAGAGGCGTGACGGACGTAATTCACGAGTTCATAGTCGACACGGCCCCGTCCCCGCCGGCGGGGGTATGGTATCGCCCGTAGGGCGCCTCGGTTGTTAGAAATAGCAATGCTCATCGGTGGCCCAATGGCCGGATAGGGGCGGAGGGGCGTGCTCGGCTTGGGAAGATTGCCGGCGCCGAGTGCGGATGCAAAAATGGCCGCGGAATCGCGGCCATTTTGTAGGTCCCGATGGGTATTATCGAGACAGATTCGCAATGCGTTTCAGGCTGACTCGACCGTAAAGGTCAGCGTCAAATTCCCGTCGAAGCGCGGCATAGGCTTCATCGTTCGCCTCGACCGATTCAGCCTCGGGCGCAGGCATTGTGGGACTGATGAAGGGGCTAACTTGTTCGTGGCGCAGCAATTCCATGAACTCTTCGGATGTGACAAACCTAGGTTCGGTCATGGTGGGCTCACTCGTGCGTCAGTTAGATTGTCGTGCAAAATATCGCGGATTCAGGTCCGCGCGGAAGTAATGTTTTCGCTTGATCCAAACAAGCCCCTCCGAGCGCGTGATTACGGCGACGTCGACTGGACCGCCAACCGACTGCGTGCGTTGGGTCACCTTTTCCTTCAACGATTCTAGCACGACCAAAGTCTCTGCCAACTCGGCCATTTCGCTGGGCGGGAGCCCCGAAATAACGGAATTGAGGGGCGCACGGTGCGAATTCCACGTTTGCCAGGTCCAGGCCTGCGAGAAGTCGTGCTTTGCCTGCTCAATGCGCTGAGGCATGTCGGCCGCCACGGCCGGGTCGAGATTCAGCCCGGCCATCAAACCTATCGCATGTGTCGTAAAGAGGTTGGTGACGGTGTTGAAGACTTCCGGCGCAAAGCCGGACATGAAGGTCTGCACCATCGATTTCTTCGCGAACGCATCGATATGCGCGTCGATGTTGTGGTCGATCGACTTGGAAGAATATTCGTCTGCAATAAGCTTATCTAAGAGAAATCCGTAATACCTTGTTTCGATGTATGAGGGTAAATACTCTTTTTCGCCATACCCTGCCACAACAATCCCAGAGTATTGGCCGTCAAAGTGCCAATGGTAGAAGCGATACAGCGATTCGATGACGACATCGGCAAAGGCGTCGGCGTCGACGATAGTCGCTAGATGGTGATGTAAGCCAGGCGCGCCGAGATAATCCGCAATTTCGTGGGCCAACCACGCCCGCTGAGCTGTTTTCGCACCGACCACATCAGCTTCGGTGAAATGGGTTCCGAGCGCCGTTGCTGCGTTCAATGCGACTTCGGTCTCCATGAACGTACGCATCGCTGCCTGCAGCACATCAGGCGGCCCGCTTTGTGTCAGGGCGGGGTACACCGTGAGAGCTTTGTCGAGCAGTCTCAAGAAACCACCAGCTGCTAACTGGCGGAAATGCTTCTCGCGATGAGCCGGTGGGAATAGAGCGGTGTGATCGCGAATATAGTTCACTAACGACGTCGCGTAGTCCGAAAGCGTGTCGCGCGGGTTGCCGACTTCGCTACGAAACGATTTGATTACCAATTCCCACGGAACATCTTGCAGATCAGCCGCGTTGTACAGCATGACTCCGACTGGAGCAGCTTTTGCGAGCTGGAAAATCTTGTTGGCCCCCGTCGCAAAAGTATGTTGTTGTGCGCCGCCAGCGAGCGATGTGAACGTTACTGCGCTGTCCGCTGCGAGAGCGACAGCGAGGCGATTCAGAACGGCAACTTCACAGGTCATTGCGATCCCCGTTTGCTTGTTGTTTGTCGGGATAGTCTACTGGCTCGCCCCTGTGCCTGGTGAATATTCAATTCGCTGCCTGCTCGACCACGGGCGCGGTTAGGCGAGTGCAGCTAAATTGCAGCTTGGACGAGCTGGATTGGCCTTGATTGACCTCGTGTAGCCTTGGTTTTGCAGTTTGCGAGTTGCGTAAGGCTTTGATTTAAAAGAAAGTGCTTCGCGTCGGCAAAGCTCCGAAGGCAGGGGTTGCTGGTTCGATCCCAGCCGGGCGCGCCAAATTGCCTGATTCCAGGCGTCGTATTACCCGAATCGTTTCCTGAAGTGCCCGCAGTACAGCGTTGCGTAATCGGTCGAGTCCGCATGGCTTCCCGGCGCGGCGCAGTCACGTCGATGCAATGGCGTATCGGCGGCAGCCGGCCGTTTCCTGCATGACTGCCCCGCCGCGCCGTTATGCGAGAATCCCCCGCAACGACAACTCAAGCGTCGATCGCGGCGGCCGTCCGCGCATCGCGCCGACTTCCGATGGCAGCCATTCCGTCCTCTCCGACCGCCGGCGACGCCTGCGTGCCGACCGACGCGCAGCAGGCGCTGCTCGCGCGCCTGCAAGCCTATTCCCCCGATGACCGGAATGCCGCGCTGCCGTACAGCCGGCGCCTTGCCGACGCGGAAGGCTGGACGCATGCGCACGCGTTCGCCGTGATCGACGAATACAAGCGCTTCGCGTTCCTTGCTCAGGCGGCCGGGCATCCCGTCACGCCGTCGGTCGCGGTGGATGCCGCGTGGCATTTCCACCTGCAATACACGGTCGAATACTGGGACGTGTTCTGTGCCGGCGTGTTGCAGGCGCGGCTGCATCATATGCCCGGCACCGGCGCGCCGGACGAGGCTGTCGTGTACGAGCAGCGCTATCGCGACACGCTCGACAGCTATCGTCGGCTGTTCGGCTGCGAGCCGCCCGAATCGATCTGGCCTCGCCCCGCGCGTTCGCGCGTCGAGGCCGAACCAGTGCCTGCGGGCAGCAGGCCGGCCGCAGGCGCGCCGGACGAGCGCGAGGCTGCGGCGGCACCCGTGCCCGTGGCGCGCAGAAGCTGGCGCAACCGGCTGTCGAAGCTGCTGTGGCCTGCGGCTGTCGCAAGCGTCGCCGCGACCGCTGCATCGGCGCAGGACTTCGATGTGCTGAACTACACGGGGCCGCGGTTTCTCGCGTTCTATATACCGGCCTGCATCGTCGCGCTGCTGTTGATCGTCGGCCTGCAGCAGATCGAATACCGTTGCCGGCGCAGGGGCGTATTCACGCGCGAAGCGATGCCGGACCTGACTGCCGAGCAACTCGCCTATATCGCGGGTGACGCGTCGCGGGTCGTGCAGGTCATGACGCTGTCGCTGATCCAGACAGGCGCGATCGACCTGCGGATGGCCGGACGGCTGGGCGCGCGTGTACAGATCGGCGATCCGGCCCGCGCCGGTGGATATGCGGACGAGTGCGAATGGCTGGCCGCGCAACCGGGCGGCGAGGCGAGCTTCGGCGCGTTTCGTCAGTTGCTGGCGCGCCGCGTGGGCGAGTATGCGGACGCGATGCGCCGGCGCGGCTGGTCGTGGGCACCTGGCGAGATGCGCACGGCGCGGCTGGCTGCGCGCGCGATCGTGCTGGTCGTGCTGGGCACGGGCATCGCGAAACTCGCGGTCGGGCTCAGTCGCGGGCGACCGGTTTTGCTGCTCGGCATCAGCATGGCTGTGTTCGCGATCGCCTATCGCGTTATCGCGCGGCGCATGACGGGTTTCGGGCGCGGCGGCTTGTCGGTCGGCGGGCAGGCGACGCTCGCCGCGCACCGGAATGATCGCCGGGACGAGCGCAATACGCCGGACGACCTGCTGTGGGCCACCGCGCTGTTCGGTGCGGGCGCGCTGGCCGGCACCGCGTGGGCGATGCATGCGAGCGCGTTGATGGAGCCGCCGCCGATGATGGTCGCGGCGGCGCGCATGGGCGGATCGACCGGGGCGTCGGTCGGCAGCGGCTCGAGCGACTTCGGGTCGAGTTGCTCGTCGTCGAGTTCATGCAGCTCGAGCTCGTGCAGTTCGAGCAGTTGCGGCGGGTGTTCGTCGAGTAGTTGAACGCGCTTCGCGTTGTGCCGTGCCATCGGCGTGTACTGGATCGACGGACAAAAAAATGCCCGCGCGAACGCGGGCATGAGTCGAACGAGCACGCCCTCACTTCGGCGTGTAGTGCTTGTTGTCCGTGGATACGGCTTCGCGGGCGCCGTTACAGGCGCGCCATGTGGTGATATTCGCTGACGGCCTGCACACGTCCCATGGCCGCGTGATATTCGTCGGCGAGTTCGCGCTGCGCGAGATGGGCTTCGGCAAAAATGCGCTCGTTGCTGGCCTGAATGCGGCGCATCGCGGCGAGACCTTCCGGCGGCTGGTTCGCCGTCATCGCCATGAGCAGCGGCGAGCGGACTTCCGCGAGACGCGCGGCTTCCGCCCAGTCGGCCATCGACGCTGCGTGTTCGATGGCGTCGGTGAGCGCGTTCAGCCGCCCGATCAGTTCGTGCTGTTCCATTTGTCCGCCTCGTACGCGCTGCTTACTTGTTGTTCGACAATGCGCCGGCGCTGTTCGTGCCGCCGAACAACTGCGTCAGGTATTGCGAATTGTTGTTCATCGTCGCCATCAGCGTGTTCAGCGCGGTGAATTGCGCCTGGTACTGGTTCGTCAGCTGAGTCGTGTAGTCCGCCAGATTCGACTGCTGTTGCGCGATGCTCTTCAGGTCGGCGTTGAGCGCGGAGGTCCGCACGTCGATCAGGCCGCCCGTCTGGGTGAATTGGGTGATGGCCGTCGACATTTGCGCGCCGATGCCGTTTGTCGAGTTGAACAGTGCGGCGACGCCCGCCGCGTTGTTCTGCAGCGCGGTATTGAGCTTGGTGCTGTCGGCCTGCAGCGTGCCGTCGGCCTGCAGCGTGATGCCGATCGACGACAGCGTCAGCGTCGAGTTGCCGCTCTTCACGCCGGTCGTGACGAGCGATGCGAGCGTGTTCTTGATCGTGTTCAACGTCGAGTCGCCGAGTAGCGGGCCCTGCGTAGTCGCGCCGGACGTGAACTGGGTGAGCGTGCCCATCGTCGTGACGAGGGTGTTGTACAGGCTCACGAAATTGTTGATCGCCGTGGCTTGTGACTTCGTGTCGGGCGCGATCGTCAGGGTCTGCGCCTGCGCGTCGCCGACCGCGGCGGACGTCAGGTTCAGCGTGACGCCGGCGATCGCGGTATTGACCGTGTTGGTCGCGCTCGTTGCGCCGATGCCGTTGATCGAGAATGCGGCATCCTGCCCGGGCGTGCTCTGTGACCATGCGGCATTGGTGTTGGCGGACGTGTAGGTCGACGGACCGCCGTTCTGGCCGGGGGCGGACGTGACGCCGAGATTCGACAGTCCGGCGTCCCCGCTCAGATTGCTGACTGCGACGCTGATCGTGTTGGCCGCGCCGGTCGACGCCGAACTCAGCACCAGGTGGGCGCCGTCGGTGCCGGTGACGACCGTGGCGGTGATGCCGGGGTTGCCCGATGCGCCGTTGATCGCCGCCGCGATGCCGGCCACCGTGTTGTTCGAGCTGTCGATGTTGACGGAAAACGACTGGTTGCCGAGCGACAGGGCCAGCGTGCCGCTGCCGAGGCCCTTGGTCGGGTCGGTGAAGCCGACCGACGACAGTGCCTGCGCGGATGCGACCCGGCTCACGTTCACGGTGTAGGTGCCGGCGACCGCGCCCTGGCCGGCCGTCGCGGTGAGGCCGTTGCCGCTTGGCGTCGCGGTGAAGGTGCTCTGCAGCGTGCCGTTGGTGAGCGTCGCGAGGCCGGCCTGCAGCGCGCTCAATGCGGCCGACAGCGTGCCGTACGCGGAAATCTGGGTGTTGTCGGAGGTTTGCTGCGTGGTCAGCGCGGATGTCTGGCCTGCCGTTTTCGCGTTCACGAGCGCCGTCACGAGGGAGTTGACGTCCATCGTCGTGTTGCCGGTCGAGCCGCTGATGATCGACTGCGCGGCTTGCTGAAGCGCGCTGTCCGCGCTGGCGCTGGACGTACTGGTGTTGACGGTGGACATATGATGGCTCCGTGCCCCGGATGAGCGATGCGTATGTGGTTATCGAACGCGTAGTGCGAGAAGGCCTGCGGTGTTGCGATTCGGTTGATTCCGGCCCGTACAGGCCAAAGCGCCCGGGGCGCCGCGCGTTGCTTTGCGCGAGGCCCCGGGCGTGACAGCGGAAAGCGATATTACTGCAGGAGCTTCAGGACCTGCTGCGGCAGCGAGTTCGCTTGCGCGAGCACCGAGATACCGGCCTGCTGCAGCACCTGTGCCTTGCTCAGGTTCGCGGTTTCCTGCGCGAAGTTCGCGTCCTGGATTTGCGATTGGGCTTGCGACAGGTTGGTCGACTGCGTTTGCTGCGTCGTGCTGATCGCGGTGAAGCGGTTTTGCGCGGCGCCGAGGTTTGCCTGCAGGTTGTTGACGGCTGCCAGCGCGTTGTCGATCGACTCCATCGCGAGGTTTGCGCCTGCGGTCGAGCTGATGTCGATGCTTGCGACCGTGCCCGGCTTGTTCGCTGCGTTGATCGAGGCGGTGGTGCCGGTGACGCTTGCCAGGTTCGACGGAACGGCATAGGCGGTGCCGCCAGTCAGCGCGTTAGCGAGTCCCAGCGTGTCACCGAAGCCGGCGTTGGCGGATTCCGTGAACAGCGAACCAATGCCGGTCGCGTCGCCGGCCTGGGCAGGCGTGGCCTCTTGCGAGATGTCCGCGCCATTCGAGCCGATCAGGAAGCCGCCGTTGCCGTCCGCGTAGATTTGCAGCGACGTGATGGCCGGCGTGCCGCTGCCGGTGTAGGCCGTGCCGTCTGCGTTCAGGCTCAGGCCGGTCAGTTCGCCGAGCTTCGTGCCGCTCGTCGCGAGATCCGCCGTCGCGGTTGCCTTGCTCGTTGCGCTCAGTGCAGCAATGTTCTGCGTCGCGCCTGCAAGGCTTGCAGCCTGAGACTGCGTGTTCGACGTTGCTGCGAGGGCACCTTGCGGCGACAGCGTCAGCGGTGCCGGCGTAGTCGCATTGCCGGTCGTGCTCGCGCCGAACAGGTTCGAGACGGCGCCGCTCTTCAGTGCCTGATTGTTTTGATCCGTGAACTGGAAGCCACCGTTGCCGTCGGCGATCACGTTGATCTGGGTGATCGCTGCCGTGCCCGAGCCGGTATAAGCGGTGCCGTCGCTGTTCAGAGCGATGCCGGTGTACGATCCCAGCGTCGAGCCTTGGGTCGCGACGCCGCTGCCGAGCGACGCAGCCGACAGGCTTTGCGACAGGTTCAGGTTGATCGTCTGGCCAACGTTCGCGCCGACCTGGAAGCTGATGTTGCCGGCCGAACCGTCGAGCAGGTTCTTGCCGTTGTAGTTCGTCTGCGAAGCGATACGGTTCACTTCCGAGATCTGCTGTGCGACTTCGGTCTGCAGTGCCTGCTGGTCGCTTTGCGACAGCGAGCCGCTCGAGGATTGCACCGCCAGCTGGCGGATACGCTGCAGGCTCGACGTGATCTGCGACAGGCCGCTCGATGCGGTCTGGATCATCGACACGCCGTCGTTCGCGTTCGACACGCCCTGGTTCAGGCCGTTGATCTGCGTTTGCATGCGGGTCGCGATTGCGAGGCCTGCCGCGTCGTCGGCCGCGCTGTTGATGCGCTTGCCCGAGGACAGGCGGGTGATTGCCTGCGACAGGGCGTTTTGCGAGCCGTTGAGGTTCTGCTGTGCAACCAGCGAGTTGATGTTGCTATTGATTCCGAGCATGGAAATTCTCCTGTTTAAGCCGAAAGCCCTGGAAAGCCGTTTTGGCATCGGCGGAAGCACTCGTTCATTGCTGGCCGCCTCAGAGCAGGATTTCGGCGGCCCAAAACAAAACTTGAGGGCACCGTTGTCATTCGGCCCGATTTTTTGTCGTTCTTTGTCATTTCGACCGGACCCGACACGGCGCCGGATAAAAACGGGGGCGGAATGGCTCGGCTACGATGTGGCGCGGATGCGCACGTGCAATCGACAAAAGGATGGTTTTGTCTGTGATTCTCTGCTATGATGGCGGGCTGAATTGAGATTTTCTGTCACGCCTATGCCGTTACGGCATTCCTGCTGGCAGTCAAACGCGGCGCTGCACGCGGCTTGTGAAGCGTACTCGCGGTGCTTTCCGCCTCTCATTTCCGGCCTCCGAGGCCGTATTTCCGCTCGTTTCGCCTGTTGTGGGAACGCCCGGATGGCCGGTGCGTGGCGCTTGGCCGCTACGTTTTTGACCGTTTAAGCAATTTAGGAACGACATGACGACGATTCTTCTGAAAGAAAACGAGCCGTTCGAAGTGGCGATTCGCCGCTTTCGCCGTGCTATCGAAAAAAATGGCCTGATCGCTGAACTGCGCGAACGCCAGTCCTACGAAAAGCCGACCGCAGTCCGCAAGCGCAAGAAGGCAGCAGCCGTCAAGCGCCTGCACAAGCGCCTGCGCAGCCAGATGCTGCCGAAGAAGCTCCACTAAGAGCGTCTCCGGTTCGCCGCGAAACGGCGGAGTGTGCTTCGAAAGAAGCCGCTCCGCCGTTTTGCTTTTTGGCGCCGGTTTGGCGGTTTCGACCGGCGGTCCGGGCCGCCGGTCGCCTCGCTCAGAAGTCGATTTTCGCGTTCAGGCTCACCGTGCGCGGATCGCCCGGCTTCACATAATCGGCGTACTGGTATTCCCAGTAGCGGCGGTTCAACGCGTTGTCGATCGATGCGCGCAGCGTCACGTCGTGGCGGCCGATGCGCGTCAGGTAGCGCGCGCCTGCGTTGACGACGAGGAAGCCGGGCGCGTCGAGCCCGCCCGCCGCGCGTAGCGGCGTCGCGCCGGTGAATTTCGCGTCGATGCCGAGCGTCAGGCCCGGAACGCCCGGCACTGCATATCCGAGGTCGCCCGCGAGCACGAAGCGCGGTGCGCCCGCGACGCGGTTGCCGTTGTTGCCGATCCCGTTCGCATACCACGCGTCGAGCAGCATCGCGTCGACGCCGGCGTGCCAGCGCGCGCCGAGTTTCGCGCGCGCGCCGAATTCGATCCCCTGGATCACCGATTCTCCATCCTGCACGTACACGTTCGCGGCGTTCGCATATTCGGCGCTGCGCTCGACGCGGAACAGCGCGGCCGTCGCGCTCCAGCGCGCATGCTCGCTCTTGATCCCCAGTTCGTACTGCTTGCTGCGCAGCGGCTTGAGAGTCTGGCCGGCGTTGGCGTAAACGTCGTTCACGCGGCTGCCGGGCTCGAGCGATTCGGCGTAGCTCGCGTATGCGGTAGTGGTCGGCGCGAGCTTGACCATCACCGCGAAGGTGGGCGTCATGACGCCGTTCTGGCTGTAGCCGGGATCCTCGGCACCGCTCGACTCGAACGAGCGCTGCTCGTAGTTCATGTAGCGCACGCCGGCGAGTACCGACCAGCGCTCGGTGAGTTGCACGGTGTCGCTCGCGAACAGCGATTTTTGCGTGATCTCGCTCGTGCGGTACTGGACGAAGCCGTGCGGGCTCTCGTAGCGGTACGGGTTCGGCGAGTAGAGATTGCCCGTGCCGAGCGGCACGTACACGCTGTTTGCCGAATAGTCGTTCGTCTGTTTCTGCCATGACGCGCCGAGCACGATCTGATGGCTGAACGGGCCGGTGCGTACCTTGCCCTCGACCATCGCGCGCCACTGGCTGAAGCGGTTGTCCTCCAGCCCGGCATAACGGCTGTCCGAGTAGTCGCCGGCCGCATTCTCCAGGGACAGCGTGCTTTCGTTGCGGTCACGCGTCGACCGGCTGTAGCTGTACGCGACGTCGAGCTGCCAGTCGGGCGCAAGCTGGTACTGCAGCCCGGCCGTGTAGAGCTGCAGGTTCGTGTTCAGGTACTGGTCCTTGCCGCCGAGATTCGGCGTGCCGCCGCTGATCGTCGCGGGCAGCGCGCCGCCCGGATAGCCGCCGACGAAGATCGACGGCGTTTGGCCCGACGCGCGGCGCTCCTGATACAGCGCGCCGAACGTTACCGACAGGTCGCGCGTGAGGTTCGCCTGCAGCGCGAGCGACACGCTGTCGCGGCGAATGTTGCCGTCGTTGTACGTCTTGCCTTCCTCGTGCGTTGCGTTCAGCCGTGCGCCGAACATGTTGTCCGGCCCGAAGCGCTGGCCGAGATCGACGTGCTCGGTCCATACGGCGGTGCTGCGATAGCCGACATCGATGCTGCGCACGGGTTCGGCGGTGGGCTGCTTCGTCACGTAGTTGACGACGCCGCCAGGCGTCACGAAGCCATAGAGGAAGCCGCCGAGCCCTTTCAGCAGTTCGACGCGCTCGAGTTGCTCGTACGGCATCGTGACGCCGTACGAGATGAACGGCAGCCCGTCGATCTTGTAGCCGTTCTGCCAGTCGAGCTGCATCCCGCGCACGGTCACGTAGTTGGCCCACGCGCTGTATGCACCGCTGTTGTCGGACACGGCCGCATCGTTCGCGAACACGTCGCCGAGCTTGTACGGCTGACGTGCCTCGAGTTCTTCGGACGTCACGATGGTCGTCGAGAACGGCGTGTCGAGCTGGCGGCGCGCGCCCAGCGCGCCGGCCGACAGCTCGTCGGTCAGGTGCTGAGGCGAATCGTGTGCGGCCGTGATGTTGAGGGCCGGCAGCAGCGCGGCATCTCCGGGCGAATCGTCCGCGTGCGCGAGCGACGCGGCGAAGCAGGCGAGGACGGCCGCCATGCGGCGCGGGCGAACGGGAGGGCAGGCGAGGCAGGCGGTCATGGGAAGTTAATAAAAATGCGATTAAGAATCATTCGCGTTGCGTTAAAATGTCGCGCATCGTATCAAAACTCGCGTCACGCGCAACAATTCCATACCGCACGCAAGGACTTCCGGCCACGCATCGTCACGGCGGGACGGTTGTCGCGGCGCCTTACAGCCAATGACCTGCATCACGTCGATTCGGAGCCGCCGTTCGCGCCGGCCCGCCTTTCTTTCGCGGAGCGCGCGATGAATGCGCTCCTGCGACCGTTCCTCGTTCGCCTGCACCGCTGGTTCGGCCTGGCGATCGCGCTGCTCCTGTTCGTCGCGGGCCTCACCGGTGCGCTGATCGCCTGGGATCACGAACTCGACGCCGCGCTGAACCCGGATTTCTACGTCGCGCGCAGCGATGTCGCACCGCTGACGCCGCTCGCGCTCGCGGCGCGCATCGAAGCTGCCGATCCGCGCGTCCAGGTGACCTACCTGCCGCTGGCGACCGAGCCGGGACACACGCTGCAGGCGGGCGTGATGCCGCGCGCCGATTCGAAGACCGGCCGGTTGCCCGTGCTCGACTTCAACCAGATCGCGGTCGATCCCGCGACGGGCGCCGTGCAGGCGCGCCGCGAATGGGGCGCGCTGTCGCTCGCGCGGCTCGATCTGATGCCGTTCATCTACCGGCTGCACTATTCGCTGTTTCTGCCCATGTATGGCGGGATCAACTTCGGGTTCTGGGTGATGGGCATGGTCGGCATCGTCTGGGCGCTCGACAGCCTGATCGCGCTGGTGCTTGCGTTTCCGAGCCCGAAGAGCTGGCGCAAGTCGTTCGCGTTTCGCGTGCGGCGCGGCGGTTATCCGCTCGTGTTCGACCTGCACCGCTCGGGTGGCGTCTGGGTGTGGGGGCTGCTGCTGGTCGTTGCGGTCACATCGATCTCGATGAATCTCGCCGTCCCGGTCGTGCGTCCGCTCGTGTCGCTGGTTTCACCGCTTGCCGAGACGCCGTACACGAATCCCGAGCATTTTCCGCCGGCCCCGCTGGGCAGTCAGGTGCTGCCGCGTGAGCGGATCGTCGAACTCGCGCGCTCGGCCGGACGCGAAGCCGGGATCGCCGCACCGCCTGGCGCGCTGCTGTTCGCGCCGGCGATGAATGTTTACGCGGTCGGGTTCTTTACGCCCGGCAACGATCACGGCGACGTCGGGCTCGGCAACGCGTGGCTCTACTGGGATGCGGTGACCGGCAAGCCCGTTGCCGCACAGGTGCCGGGTCGCGGCTCGGCCGGCGACCTGTTCATGCAGGCGCAGTTTCCGCTGCACTCGGGGCGGATAGCCGGCGTGGCGGGCCGTATTGCGGTGAGTGTGCTCGGCATCGTCATCGCGATGCTCAGCGTGACGGGTATCTGTATCTGGGTGAAGAAGCGCAGCGCACGGGGGCGGGCGGCGCGCAGCGTGCGTGCGGGCAGCCGCGCCGACGTCGTCACGCGTGACGCGCCCGGCGACAGGCCCGGTCGCGACGGGGCGCGGGCGACTGCCGATGCCCGGCGGGTCGCCGATCCGGCGGGCCGATAAGGCCTCGCCGCTTTCAGCCCGCGTTGCGGCGCCGTGCCGACTGCTTGCCGCCGAGCGCCGCGCATTGCGCGTGGCACGGGCAGCCGACCTCGTGGTCATTGACCATCCCGGTAGCCTGCATCAGCGCATAGCAGATCGTCGAGCCGACGAACTTGCAGCCGTACGCCTTCAGCGCCTTGCTGAGCGCATCGGACTCGACGGTCGACGCGGGGGCGTCGCGATACGATTCCCACGCGTTCTGGATCGGCGTATGGTCGACGAACGACCACAGGAATTGCGCGAGCGACCCGTGCTCGTCGCGAATGCGCTGCACGGCCCGCGCATTGGTCACCGTGGATTCGACTTTCGCGCGGTTGCGCACGATACCGGGATTCTCGAGCAGTTTCTCGATGCGCTTCGGCGTGAAGCGTGCGACCGCGTCGACGTCGAAGTCCGCGAATGCTTCGCGATAGCCGGCTCGCTTGTTCAGGATCGTCGACCATGACAACCCCGCCTGCGCACCCTCCAGAATCAGCATTTCGAACAGATGGCGGTCGTCATGCGACGGCACGCCCCACTCGGTATCGTGATAGTGAGCATCCGCTTCCGTCTTCACCCAATTGCACCGCTGCGACATCGTCAGCCTCGTTCCAGTGTCGATTCGATCGCGTCAGCATAGCGGAAGCCCCCTGCACGGGATAGCTGGCGAACGGCAGATGGGCGCGCGGTGCCGATCCGGTTAAGCTTGGCGCCTGTTCGAATCAGCGGGGTCAAGGCATGACGGCATTACTTTTTGCGATCGGGGTCGACGGCGGCGGCACGGGCACCCGCGTGGTACTGGCCGATCGGCACGGGAAAGAGCTCGCGCAGGGGCGTGGCGGTCCGTCGGGCCTTGGTCTCGGCATCGAGCGCGCGTGGGCATCGATCGGCGCGGCCTGTGCCGACGCGTTCGGGCGCGCGGGATTCGCGTTCGACTGGTCGCAGTGCGCGCTCGGCTGCGGGCTCGCGGGCGTCAACAATGCCGCGTGGCTCGCCGCGTTCCGCGCGCAGGCGCCGCTCGGCGCGCTCGCGATCGAGAGCGACGCCTATACGACCGTCGTCGGCGCGCACGGCGGCGCGCCGGGGCTCATCGTCGCGCTCGGCACGGGCAGCATCGCGGCGTCGCTCGATGCAACGGGCACCTGCCGCATCTCGGGCGGCTTCGGCTTTCCGTCCGGCGACGAGGCGAGCGGCGCATGGCTCGGCATGCGCGCGCTCGCGTACGCGCAGCAGGCGCTCGACGGTCGCGTGCCGCGCGACGCGTTCGCCGACGCGCTGCTCGCGGAGACGGGCGCGCACGACCGCGACGCACTCGTCCAGTGGTCGTGCGATGCGAGTCAGACGATCTACGCGAGCCTTGCGCCGATCGTGCTTGCACACCGCACACATCCTTTTGCTGCCGCGCTGATCGCACAGGCCGGCGACGAGATCGGCAAGATGATCGATGCCCTCGATCCGCATCAGGCGCTGCCGGTCGCGCTGTGCGGCGGGCTGGCCGACGCGCTCGCGCCGGCGGTACCGGCGCGCTATGCCGCCCGGCTGTGCGCACCGATCGCGGACTCCGCACACGGTGCATTGCGGCTCGCGCTGCGGGCGTTGAAAGAAGCCGAAGCGGGCTGAACGAAAAAACGCCAGCCTTGCCGGTGAAGGGTGAAGGGTGAATCCCGGCACACCGTCCCCATTCCCCAACCGCCCGACGCGCCTCCGGGCGCGACGTTAAAATGACGGTTCCGCAGAATCCTGCGCGCCTTTTAGCCCGCCCGCCATGTACAAAGTCATCGCCACCGATCTCGACGGCACCCTGCTGAACAGCGACCACCAGCTCGATCCGTACACGATCGAGACCGTTCGCCGGCTCGACCGCGACGGCCTGCAGTTCGTGATCGCGACGGGGCGCCATTACGCGGACGTCGCCGGCATCCGCGACGTGCTGGGCATTCGGCCGTACCTGATCACGTCGAACGGCGCGCGCGTGCATGCGCCGGACGACACGGCGATCCATGCGCAGGACATCGATCCGGCGATCGTCCGCGGCCTCGTGCAGCCGGGCGTGGTCGGCGCGCACGGGCGCGTGATCGTCAACCTGTTCACCGACCGCGGCTGGCTGATCGATCGCGACGCGCCGCACCTGCTCGAATTCCACCAGGATTCGGGTTTTCAGTACGACGTGATCGACATGGCCGCGCACGACGGCGCCGATATCGCGAAGGTACTGTATATCGGCGAGCCGGCCGATCTGGCGGTAGTCGCCGAGCAGATGCGCGTGCAGTTCGGCGATGCGCTGTACGTTACGTACTCGCTGCCCGACTGCCTCGAAGTGATGACCGCGAACGTGTCGAAGGGCCGTGCGCTGCGCGCGGTGCTCGAGCGGCTCGGCGTCGACGCCGGCCACTGCATCGCGTTCGGCGATAACATGAACGACATCGATCTGCTCGAAACCGCCGGTCACGCGTTCATGATGAACAACGCGAATCCCGATCTGATCGCCCACCTGCCGCACATCCCGCGCATCGGCAACAACTTCGACGCGGGCGTCGCCCGGCACCTGCGCACGCTGTTCTCGCTCGAGGACACCCTCGGCGGCGTCGCCGCTTCCTGAACGGAAATGAAAAACGGGCGCCCATGGCGCCCGTCGAAATGACCTGCCTCGATATTGTTGGACAGCGTGAGGCTCGCTGCTCTGCTCGCGTGACCCCGTAGTGTTTTATTCGCTTGTGCGAGCGGATGCGGGCAACAGGTCGACGGTATCGTCGCGCCCGGCGACCAGCGGGTAAATGATCCCGGCGAGCACCGCGCCGATCAGCGGCGCGACCCAGAACAGCCAGAGCTGGCCGATCGCATCGCCGCCGACGAACAGCGCCGGGCCGGTCGAGCGGGCCGGGTTCACCGACGTGTTGGTGACCGGAATCGAGATCAGGTGGATCAGCGTCAGGCACAGCCCGATCGCGATCGGCGCGAAACCGGCCGGCACACCGCGCTTGTCGGTCGCACCGAGAATCACGAACAGGAAGAAGCCCGTCATCACGACTTCGCAGATGAACGCCGCGCCGAGCGAGTAGTTGCCGGGCGAGCGATCGCCGAAGCCGTTCGTCGCAAAACCGCTGCCGACGACGTCGAAGCCCGGCTTGCCGGAAGCAATCAGATACAGGACGAACGCGCCGATCGTGGCGCCGACGACTTGCGCGACGATGTACGGTGCGAGATCGCGTGCCGGGAAGCGGCCGGCGACCGTCAGGCCGACGCTCACGGCGGGATTCAAATGGCAACCCGAAATATGGCCGATCGCGAATGCCATCGTCAGCACGGTCAGGCCGAATGCAAGGGCGACACCGGCAAAACCGATACCGAGGCCCGGAAAGGCGGCAGCCAGCACGGCGCTTCCGCACCCGCCGAGCACCAGCCAGAACGTGCCGAATACCTCTGCAGCCAGACGCTGAGAAAGATTCATGTAAGGACCTCGTTCAAGTGGATTGATGACAATCGGACGACGCGCTGAATAATCCCGTCGCCCGGAATTGGTCTGGATTATAGGAAATGAATCGGCTCGGCGAGGGTCAACGATTGTTAAATTTGAATGACTGACGAATGGCTCTTATTAGAATAAGTCCGCATTCTCGATATAGTTGAATTGGTTAAAGATGATGGTATTAATTTCGAAGGGCAGCGCGTCAGTGCAGATGACGTAACGGGTGTCGATGTTCCGGCCGGACTCGCCGGAACCGCATCATGGAAAAGGGGAGTCGAAAAATGTCTCAATACGCGAAACTCAAGGCGCAGATCGCGGATCTGCAGGCACAGGCGGAAGATGTGCGGCGTCAGGAAGTGGCGGCGGTGATTGCCGACGTCCAGCGAATGATTGCCGAATATGGCCTCACGGCCCAGGACCTGGGCTTCGCGGAACGAGCGCGGCGCGGTCGCCCGCCGAAAAAGGCACCGTTGCCGCCGAAATATCAGGATCCGAAGTCGGGTGCGACCTGGAGTGGCCGCGGCAAGCCGCCGAATTGGATCGTCGGAAAAAACCGCGATCGTTTCCTGATCGAATGACCGGTAAAAAAGAAAGAGCCGCATCGAGGATGCGGCTCTTTGGTTTTAAACGCCGAATTTCGGCGCGAATTTTACAGAATATTTCCGGATGAATTTCGGCGTCAGGCGCTCGCGACCCGGCGCAAGGTCGGCTGTTTTGCCGCCGTGCAAAGCGATTCGTAAGTTTCGACATAACGTCGCGCCATCGCTTTAGCACTGAAGCGCGTGTCGAAACGCGCACGAATCGCGTCGCGCGACAGGCTGTCGATCCGGTGCAGCGCACCCACTGCGCCCTGCACGTCCTCGACGATGAAGCCGGTCAGGCCATCCTCGATCACCTCCGGCACCGAGCCGCGGTTGAACGCCACGACCGGCGTGCCGCAGGCCATCGCCTCGATCATCACCAGGCCGAACGGCTCCGGCCAGTCGATCGGGAACAGCAGCGCCTTCGCACCCGACAGGAACGCGGGTTTCTGCGCCTCATTGATCTCGCCGATGAATTCCACGTGCGCTTCGCCGAGCAGCGGCTCGATCACTTCCTTGAAGTAGTCGGCGTCGGCCTTGTCGACCTTCGCGGCAATCTTCAGCGGCAGCCCGCTTTGTGCGGCGATCCTGATCGCGGTGTCGACACGCTTTTCGGGACAGATCCGGCCGAGGAAGGCCAGATATTCGGGTTTCACGTCGGGCTGCGGCGTGAGCAGCGTGTCGGGCAGCCCGTGATACACGGTGCCGGCCCACGCGGCCTGCGGCAGCGGCTTGCGCTGCGAGTTCGAGATCGACACGACCGGCGATTCCGGGAACGCGTCGAACACCGGCTGCAGTTCCGGCAGGTCGAGCCGGCCGTGCAGCGTCGTCACGTATGGCGTATCGAGACGCGACATCAGCGCGAACGGCAGGTAGTCGAGGTGGAAGTGCAGCACGTCGAATTCGTGCGCGACGCGAGCGACCTGCTCGATGAGCCGCATATGGGGCGCCATCGAATCGCGAATCGACGGGTCGAGCCGCAGTGCGCGCGGCCACGCCGCCTCGAGACGGGCGGACGTGACGGAGTCGCCGCTGGCGAACAGCGTCACGTCGTGGCCAAGCTCGACGAGCGCCTCGGTGAGGTAGGACACGACACGCTCGGTGCCGCCATAGAGTTTCGGCGGGACAGCTTCGTAAAGCGGCGCGATCTGGGCAATACGCATGGGCGTTCTCCAGTGTCGACCAGCATGAGCGCTCGAATGCGTATGCTGGTCCGATGAAAGGGTTGCGGAACTCGCCGACGCATGCTTTCTGCGGTACGTGGCCGGGTCCGTGGCGCGGTGCGCGGGACGCCGGGCGGCAAGCTGCGGGGCGGGCCGGCGCGGCTGACGCCGCCGCCTATTGGAGTCCATTATCGATACCGCCTTCCGGGGTTCGAGTGTTTTTTCAAACACTTAAGGCTTGTTACACGATGAAATACGCGAAAACCCCGATAAAAAGGGCGCAGAAACACGAAGCGGGATGGCCGCAACTATTGTTGCGCTATCGTGAAAAAGCACTATAATTTTTACCGATTCGCTCGCCGGCAGCCTTGCCGGACGGTCTTTTGCCGAATTCGCCCGACGCCGAAACCCATTCGGCCGAATCCGCGCCCCGCATGCCCCTCCGCTTTCTTCCTTTCAATTCGCCTTGTCGGAAAAATTCCTACACGGTTTACAGACAAATCCTGCATGGCATACGCCACTTCGCTGATACCGGCGTAAATGCCGTTTGGCCAAAATTCGCCCTGTAAGACTATAAACGTGCCGACCCGGCGCCGAGGGCGCCCTGATCGAGCAAACGTTTTCATAACACGAAAGGCCAAAGCAAAGTTTTTAACGGGGGAATCATGAGCGCTACCAGCGAAATGCTCAGTGAGATCAAAGAGGTCAACCTGTCGTACCTCCTCCTCGCGCAGCGCCTGCTGCGGGAAGACAAAGCGATGGGCATGTTCCGCATGGGAATCTCGCAGGAACTGGCCGACGTGCTCGCGAACCTCACGCTCGCCCAGACCGTGAAGCTCGCCGCGTCGAACCAGATGCTGTGCCGTTTCCGCTTCGACGATCACGCGTTGCTGTCCTCGCTCGCCGACAAAGGGCGCAGCGATGTGGTCGCGCACGCGCATTCGGCCATCCTGATGGCCGGCCAGCCGGTCGAAAGCATCCGCTGATCCTTCCCCGCCTTGCGGTTCGTCCCGGCGCAGCGCGCCGGCGGGCAGCGTATTGGCCACTCATCCGAACAACGTCAAGCGGACGGTTATTCACCATGGCAAGCAAAAGCGTCGTGATCGAGGTGAAGGAAATCACCCTCGCCATCGAACTGATCGAACTGGGCGCCCGGCTGCAACTGCTGGAGGCGGAGACGAGCCTGTCGCGCGACCGCCTGATCAAGCTGTACAAGGAACTGAAGGGCGTGTCGCCACCCAAGGGGATGCTGCCGTTCTCGACCGACTGGTTCATGACGTGGCAGCCGAACATCCACTCGTCGCTGTTCTACAACATCTACCGGTTCATGCAGGACCACGGTCGCTGCGAGCCGATCCAGTCGATCGTGAAGGCGTACCGGCTATATCTGGAGCACGTGAACCTGTCCGGCGACGAGGCTGCGCTGAGCCTCACGCGCGCGTGGACGCTCGTGCGTTTCTTCGACTCCGGGATGCTGCAGACGACCCCGTGCACGCGCTGCGGCGGTCACTTTGTCGCGCATGCACATGATCCGCATCAAGGTTTCGTCTGCGGCCTGTGCCAGCCGCCGTCGCGCGCGGGCAAGACCCGCAAGGCCGCAGCCGCACGCGCGGAGCTGGCCGCCGCGGCCGCCTGAGCGCCGCCGGGCGCGGGGCGGGCGGAGCCGGGCGGCTCCCGCGCGCCGCGCGAACCGCCCGGGATTGCTGGTAAACACCGCCGCGCCGCCGTCCCACGACCGCCAAAGTTTTCCCGACGACTGCCGTAAACCTGTTTAACGGCGGTCTCCCCGCCGGTCTTTCGTGAGGGACAGGCAGTGCTGATTATCGTGGGAACACTCGTGACGCTGTTGTCCGTCTTCGGCGGTTATGCGCTGGCAGGCGGGCATCTGGGCGCGCTGGTCCAGCCGCTCGAGATCCTGATGATCGTGGGCGCGGGCGTCGGCGCGTTCGTCCTCGGCAACGGCATGAAGACCATCAAGGCGACGCTGCGCGTGCTCCCGACGCTTTTCAAGAGCTCGAAGTACACGAAGGACGTCTATATGGAGCTGATGGCGCTGTTGTACGTCGTGCTCGCGAAGGCGCGCAAGGAAGGCACGCTGACGCTCGAGGCCGACATCGACGATCCGGACAAGAGCCCGATCTTCACGCAATACCCGAAGATCCTCGCCGATCGCCACATCGTCGAATTCCTGACCGACTACCTGCGCCTGATGGTGGGGGGCAACATGAATGCGTTCGAGATCGAGAGCCTGATGGACGAGGAGATCGAGACGCACCACACGGAAGGCGAAGCGCCCGCGCACGCGCTGATGCGCGTCGGCGACGCGATGCCGGCGTTCGGGATCGTCGCGGCCGTGATGGGTGTCGTGCACACGATGGCGTCGGCCGACAAGCCGCCGGCGGTGCTCGGCGCGATGATCGCGCAGGCGCTGGTCGGCACGTTCCTCGGGATCCTGCTGTCGTACGGGCTGATCGGGCCGCTCGCGAGCCTCGCGGAGCAGCGCGTCGCCGAATCGACCAAGATGTTCCAGTGCATCAAGGTGACGATCCTCGCGAGCCTGAACGGCTATGCGCCGGCGATCGCGGTCGAGTTCGGCCGCAAGGTGCTGTTCTCGACCGAGCGTCCGTCGTTTGCCGAGCTCGAAGAGCACGTGCGCCGCGTGAAGGCGAAGTGACACGGAGCGCCCGATGAGCAAGAACACGGATCGCGCGATCGTCGTGAAGAGGGTGGCGCCGCAGAAGAAGGGCCACCACGGTGGCGCGTGGAAGCTCGCGTATGCGGATTTCATGACCGCGATGATGGCGTTCTTCCTGCTGATGTGGCTGCTGGGCTCGGTCACGCCGGTGCAGCTGAAGGGAATCGCCGACTATTTCAACACGCCGCTGAAGGCCGCGTTGTTCGGCAGCGGCGATCGCAGCTCGCAGGAAGCGAGCATCATCAACGGCGGGGGGCGCGACCTGTCGAGCCTCGATGCGGGCACGCTGCGCCGCACGGACGGCACGACGCCGCTTGCGGAGCGCGTCGCGAAGCCGATCGACGAGCAGTCGCACGCGCAGGCGCAGGGTGCGCTCGAGCGGCTCGAGCAGGCGCGCCTGCACGACCTGCAGATCAAGCTGATGGCCGCGATCGAGGCGAACCCGACGCTGCGCCAGTTCAAGCAGCAGATCCGCATCGATTCGACGCTGATGGGCTTGCGCATCGAGATCGTCGATACGCAGAAGCGGCCGATGTTCGCGATGTCGAGCGACCACGTCGAGCCGTACATGCGCGACATCCTGCGCGAGATCGGCAAGACCCTGAACGATGTGCCGAACCGGATCATCGTCCAGGGCCACACCGACGCCGTGCCGTACGCGGGCGGCGAAGGCGGCTACAGCAACTGGGAGTTGTCCGCCGACCGTGCGAACGCGTCGCGCCGCGAGCTGATCGCGGGCGGCATGGACGAGGCGAAGGTGATGCGCGTGCTCGGCCTCGCATCGACGCAGAACCTGAACAAGGCCGATCCGCTCGATCCGGAAAACCGCCGGATCAGCGTGATCGTGCTGAACCGCAAATCCGAAGACGCGCTGATGCGCGACGACCAGACGACCACGACGCTGTCGGCCGACGCGGCGGGCTCGAAGCTGCTGGCGCAGCAGCTCGGCGGCCCGTCGGCGGCGGCGCGACCGGCGCTCGCGAGCGCCGCCGCCGTGGCGCCGAAACCCTGACGTTTCCCAGATTCCGAGACAGACATGATCCGAACCATTCTCGCCATCGACGACTCCGCGACCATGCGTGCGCTGCTGCAGGCGACGCTTGCGCAGGCGGGCTACGACGTGACGGTGGCGCCGGACGGCGAAGCCGGCTTCGACATGGCCGCCACCGTTGCGTACGACCTGGTGCTGACCGACCAGAACATGCCGCGCAAGAACGGGCTCGAAGTGATCACCGCGCTGCGCAAGCTCACCGCGTATGCGGACACGCCGATCCTCGTGCTGACAACCGAGGGCAGCGATGCCTTCAAGAACGCCGCGCGGGACGCGGGCGCGACGGGCTGGATCGAAAAGCCGATCGACCCGGCCGTGCTGGTCGATCTGGTCGCGACGCTCTCCGAGCCGGCGGCTTCCTGACATGAATGCGACGAACCCAACCGGTGACCGGGCATGACTCTCGACATCACGCAGTTCTACCAGACCTTTTTCGACGAAGCGGACGAGCTGCTCGCGCAGATGGAGCAACTGCTGCTGAACCTCGACGTCGGCTCGCCCGACCCCGAGGATCTCGCCGCGATCTTTCGCGCCGCGCATTCGATCAAGGGCGGCGCGGCGACCTTCGGCTTTTCCGCGCTGACCGAGACGACGCACATCCTCGAATCGCTGCTCGACCGCGCGCGCAACCATGAGCTGACGCTGACCAAGGAAATGGTCGACGCATTCCTCGAGACCAAGGACGTGCTGTCCGACCAGCTCGTCGACTATCGGGCGAGCGCCGAGCCGGACGCGGCGGCCGCCGCGGCGATCTGCGCGAAGCTCGAACGGCTGAAGGCCGAGAGCGGCGCGGGCGCATCCGACGCCGCGCCTGTCGCGCCCGCCGTCGCTGCGGCCGCACCGGCGCGTGCACCGGCGCCGGCCGTCACCGGTGGCGCACCCGATCACGTGGTCGAGCAGGCCGTCGCGGCCACGCATCCGGCGGTCGACCTGACCGCTGCCGCCGGCGCCGCCGAAGACGGCCCGCACCTGAAGATCACGCTGAAGGGCGTCGACGCGAAAGACCAGGCGCTGCTCACCGAAGAGCTCGGCAATCTCGGCGTGATCGTCGGCCGCGAGGAAGCGGGTGCCGACCTGACGCTGTGGCTCGAATCGGACGTGCCGTCCGACGACATCGTCGCCGTGTGCTGCTTCGTGATCGACGACAGCCAGATCCGCGTCGCACGCGGCACCGCGCCGGCCGCACCCGCTGCGGCGCCGGCCGCGGCCGAACCCGCCGCGCGGGGCGAGGTGTTCGCGCCGGCCGCTGCCGCGCCGCAATCGCCGGCGCCCGCCGCCCCGGAGCCGGTGCAACCGGCGCCACCGGCTCCGCACGCGGAACCCGCCGCATCGGCCGCCGCGCACCATGACGACAAGCGCGCGCGCCCGGCCGCCGTGGCTGCGTCGGGCGCCGAAGGCAGCTCGATCCGCGTGGGCGTCGAGAAGGTCGACCAGCTGATCAACCTCGTCGGAGAGCTCGTGATCACGCAGGCGATGCTGGCGGAAACGGCCAGCGCGTTCGATCCGGCGCTGCACGATCGCCTGTTCAACGGCATGGCGCAGCTCGAGCGCAACGCGCGCGACCTGCAGGAAGCGGTGATGTCGATCCGGATGATGCCGATGGACTACGTGTTCAGCCGCTTCCCGCGGCTCGTGCGCGACCTCGCCGGCAAGCTCGGCAAGCAGGTCGAGCTCGTCACGTTCGGCCAGGCGACCGAGCTCGACAAGAGCCTGATCGAGCGGATCATCGACCCGCTTACGCACCTCGTGCGCAACAGCCTCGACCACGGGATCGAGACGGTCGACAAGCGCGTGGCTGCCGGCAAGGATGCGGTCGGCCAGCTCGTGCTGTCGGCCGCGCATCACGGCGGCAACATCGTGATCGAGGTCAGCGACGACGGCGCGGGCCTGAACCGCGAACGGATCCTCGCGAAGGCCGCGAAGCAGGGCATGCAGGTGCCCGACAACATGTCCGACGACGAAGTGTGGAACCTGATCTTCGCGCCGGGCTTCTCGACCGCCGAGACGGTGACCGACGTGTCGGGCCGCGGCGTCGGGATGGACGTCGTGAAGCGCAACATCCAGTCGATGGGCGGTCACGTCGAGATCACGTCGCAGGCCGGCCGCGGCACGACCACGCGGATCGTGCTGCCGCTCACGCTCGCGATCCTCGACGGGATGTCGGTGAAGGTCGGCAGCGAGATCTTCATCCTGCCGCTGAACTTCGTGATGGAGTCGCTGCAGCCGTCGATCGACGACATCTACACAGTCGGCAACGGCGAGCGCGTGGTGCGCGTGCGCGGCGAATACCTGCCGCTCGTCGCGCTGCACGAGGTGTTCTCGGTCGAGGGCGCACGCACCGACCCGACCCAGGGGATCGTCACGATCATGGAAACCGAAGGGCGCCGCTTCGCGATGCTGATCGACGAACTGGTCGGCCAGCAGCAGGTGGTCGTGAAGAACCTCGAAACCAACTACCGCAAGGTGCACGGCATCTCGGCGGCGACCATCCTGGGCGACGGCAGCGTCGCGCTGATCGTCGACGTCGCGGCGCTGAACCGCGAAACCCGTGCGACGCACGGCGCCCGAGCCGGCGCCGAGCTCGCGATCTTCTGACTCTCGCCATTCAACCCACTGGGGGCAAACGTGTCTGCTGAAGTCCAAATGATCAATCCGGCCGCGGCGAACGCGGCCAGCAGCCGCCGCGACGCCGGGCAAGGCGATGCGACGGGCCAGGAATTCCTCGTGTTCACGCTCGGCGACGAGGAATACGGGATCGACATCCTGAAGGTGCAGGAAATCCGCGGCTACGAGAGCGTCACGCGCATCGCGAACGCGCCGGATTTCATCAAGGGCGTGATCAACTTGCGCGGCATCATCGTGCCGATCGTCGACATGCGGATCAAGTTCCATCTGGGCCGCGTCGAGTACGACCACCAGACCGTCGTGATCATCCTGAACGTCGCGCATCGCGTGGTCGGGATGGTGGTCGACGGCGTGTCGGACGTGCTCACGCTGCAGGCCGACCAGATCATGCCGGCGCCGGAATTCGGCGCGACGCTGACGACCGAGTACCTGACGGGCCTCGGCACGGTCGACGGCCGGATGCTGATCCTGATGGACATCGAGAAGCTGATGTCGAGCCGGGAAATGGCGTTGATCGAGGCGCTCGGCGCGTAAGCGCGCCGAGCGCGCAGGAACTTCGGGAGAATCCGCAATGTTGCATAACTGGTCGATCCGCACGACGCTCACGGCGGTCGGACTCATCCTCGTGTGCCTGGCTGCCGCGGTCGGCGGGCTCGGCCTCTACGCGCTCAATCATGCGAGCCGCTCGCTCGACGAGATCGCGCACGTCGACCTGCCGGCGATCCACGCGCTCGACGATACGTCGTCGTACCTGCTGCGCGCACGCGTGTCGCTCGACCGCTTCCGTTCGCTGACCGAGGCAGGCAACACGGCCGAGGCCGGCAAGGTGCTCGACCGCGCGCAGGTGCTCTACGCGAAGTCGAACGAGAACTGGCAGACGTTCCAGGCGACACCGAAGCTCGGTGTCGACCAGGCGCTCGTCGACGAGCTTTCGACGCGCTACACGGCGATCGTGAAGGACGGCGTCGAGCCGGAATTCGCGGCCGCGCGCGCGGGCGACATGACCGCGTATCACGCGGTCGCCGACACCAGGATCAGCCCGATGTTCGTCGCCTACGACCAGGCCGCGTCGGCCGTGATCGCGTCGCTGCAAAAGCATGCGAACGAGCGCCAGGCGGCGACGCAGTCGCAGATTTCGCTGATGATCGGCCTGATCGCGGCCGGCATCGCAATCGCGTTCATCGTCGTGATCGCGATCCGCTTCGCGCTGCGCGGGCTGATCGTGAAGCCGCTCGAGGATGCGATCGCGCACTTCGAGCGCATCGCCGGCGGCGACCTCACGCAACCGGTGAACGTGTTCAGCAAGAACGAGATCGGCCGCCTGTTCGGCGGCATCAAGCGGATGCAGGACGCCGTGACGACGATGGTGCAGGCCGTGCATCGCGGCACCGAGTCGATCGACGTGGGCGCGCGCGAGATCTCGACCGGCAACACCGACCTGTCGCAACGTACCGAAGAGCAGGCCGCATCGCTGCAGGAGACCGCGTCGAGCATGGAGCAGCTCACCGGCACCGTGCGGCAGAACGCGGAGAACGCGCGGCAGGCGAGCCAGCTCGCGGTGAACGCGTCCGACATCGCGACGCAGGGCGGCGAGGTGGTCGGCCAGGTCGTGTCGACGATGCAGGACATCGCGGCAAGTTCGGGCAAGGTCGTCGACATCATCGGCACGATCGAGGGCATCGCGTTCCAGACCAATATTCTCGCGCTGAACGCGGCGGTCGAAGCGGCGCGTGCGGGCGAGCAGGGCCGCGGCTTCGCGGTGGTCGCGGGCGAAGTGCGCTCGCTCGCGCAGCGCAGCGCGAGTGCCGCGAAGGAAATCAAGCAGCTGATCGGCGATTCGGCCGAGAAGGTCGAAAGCGGGTCGGCACTCGTCGCGCGCGCCGGCTCGACGATGGACGAGATCGTCCAGGCGGTGCGCCGCGTCACCGACATCATGGGCGAGATCAGCGCCGCGTCGGACGAGCAGTCGACCGGCATCGAGCAGGTCAATCGCGCGGTCGGCCAGATGGATTCGGTCACGCAGCAGAACGCGGCGCTCGTCGAGCAGGCCGCGGCGGCGGCCGCGTCGCTCGAGGAGCAGACGCGCCAGATGAAGTCGGTCGTGTCGAGCTGGCACGTCATCGGCGGCATCGCACTCGCGCCGTCGCGCAGCGCCGTGCGCCCGGCCGCGCGCGAACCGGCCGCGGCGCCTGAGCTGCCGTCGGCAAGCCGTTACGAAACCGCGCCGGCACTGCCGGCACCGCAGGCTGCCGCCCAGCACGCGCGCCGCGCCGCGCCGGCTTCGCCTGCGGCGGGCCCGGCCGCGAGCCACGAACCGAAGCGCGCGGCCGAGAGCGGCGCGCGCGCGCAGAAGGACGCGCCGGCCGCGAGCGGCTACGGCCCCCGCCTGTCGAAGACGGCCGCCGCAGCGGCGCCCAAGGCGGCTGACAAGCCTGCGCTGCTGCGTCCGGCGCTGAACGGTGAGAAGCCTGCGCTGGCAGCTGCCGGCACGTCCGACGACGACTGGGAGACCTTCTAAGTCATGCCGGACGCGCGCGCACAGTTTCGACCCGATGCACCGGACGTCTCGCCTCGCGCGGGCGAACCGGGGCGCGACTTCGCGTTCACCGGCGCGGATTTCGCACGCATCCGCGCGCTGATTCATCAACGCGCGGGGATCTCGCTGTCCGAGCACAAGCGCGACATGGCATACAGCCGTCTCGCGCGCCGGCTGCGCGCACGCGGACTCGACACGTTTCGCGACTACCTCGACCTGCTCGAGCAGGAGAACGATCCGCTCGAGTGGGAGGCGTTCACCAACGCGCTGACGACGAACCTGACCGCGTTCTTCCGCGAGTCGCACCATTTTCCGATCCTCGCGGACTTCGTGAAGGGGCGCGCCGCGCCGGTGTCGGTGTGGTGCTCGGCGGCGTCGACCGGCGAAGAGCCGTATTCGATCGCGATCACGCTGATCGAGGCGCTCGGCGAATCGGCCGCGCGCGGCGCATCGATCCTCGCGACCGACCTCGACACGCAGGTGCTCGCGAAGGCCGAGGCCGGCATCTATACCTACGACCAGGTCAAGCATCTGGCGCCGGAGCGGCTCAAGCGCTTCTTCCTGAAAGGCACCGGCGCGCAGGCCGGCCGCGTGAAGGTGCGCCCGGAGCTGCGTGCGATGATCCGCTTCGAACAACTGAACCTGACCGATGCCGACTACGGGATCGCGAAGCCGTTCGATGCGATCTTCTGCCGCAACGTGATGATCTACTTCGACAAGCCGACGCAAGGGCAGGTGCTGGCGCGCTTCGAGCCGCTCGTGAAGCCGGGCGGGCTGCTGTTCGCCGGTCATTCGGAGAACTTCACGTACGTCACGCAGGCATTCCGGCTGCGCGGGCAGACAGTGTACGAACTGACGCGCGATGCCGTGCCGGGCACGCGGGCGCGCGCGCCCGCCCGCGCCGCGGGCGCCATGCCCGCTTATGGAGGCCGCGGATGAGCGCCTTACCGATCGCGACCAATCGCTACTTCGACAATCACTTCGAACGCCCCGGCGTGAAGTTGCTGCCGAACGAGTTCTACACGACGTCCGAGGACATGGTGCTGATGACCGTGCTCGGCTCGTGCGTCGCCGCTTGCCTGCACGATCCGTTCGCGGGCATCGGCGGGATGAATCACTTCATGTTGCCCGACGACGGCGCCGATGCGGGCGCGGCCGCGTCGGATTCGATGCGCTACGGCGCGTACGCGATGGAAGTGCTGATCAACGAACTGATCAAGGCGGGCGGGCGCCGCGAACGCTTCGAGGCGAAGGTGTTCGGCGGTGCCGCCGTGCTGGCCGGAATGACGACCATCAACATCGGCGATCGCAACGCGGATTTCGTGCGCCGCTATCTCGCGCTGGAGCGCATTCGCATCACCGCGGAGGATCTGCAGGGCGTGCATCCGCGCAAGGTCGCGTTCATGCCGCATACCGGCCGCGCGCTGGTGAAGAAGCTGCGGCTGCAGGTGCCGGGCGTGACCGAGCGCGAAGCCGCGGAGGCCAACCGCGTGCGCGCCGCGCGGACGCGCGCGCACGTCGAGCTGTTCGCGGCGAAGCGGCCGGCCGCGCCGCCGCCGGTGCGGCCGCGCATCGAGCTGTTCGGCGCGCGCGGCGCCGGTGGCGCGCCGGCGACGGGCGGGAATGCCGGCGGCCCGTATGCGGCCAACCTTTCGAGAAAGCAGGAGGCATGACCGCAGTGCAGAAGATCAAAGTGTTGTGCGTCGACGACTCGGCGCTGATTCGCAGCCTGATGACGGAGATCATCAACAGCCAGCCCGACATGACGGTGTGCGCGACCGCACCCGACCCGCTGGTCGCGCGCGAGCTCATCAAGCAGCACAACCCGGACGTGCTCACGCTGGACGTCGAAATGCCGCGCATGGACGGGCTCGACTTCCTCGAGAAGCTGATGCGGCTGCGGCCGATGCCGGTCGTGATGGTGTCGTCGCTGACCGAGCGCGGCTCGGAGATCACGCTGCGCGCGCTCGAACTTGGCGCGGTGGATTTCGTGACGAAGCCGCGCGTCGGGATCCGCGACGGCATGCTCGAATACGCGGAAAAGCTCGCCGACAAGATCCGCGCGGCGTCGCGCGCCCGCGTGCGGCAGGCGCCGCAGCCGCAGGCCGCCGCGCGCGCGGCGGGCGGCCCGTCGGCCGCGCCGATGATCAACAACCCGCTCGTCAGTACCGAGAAGCTGATCATCATCGGCGCATCGACGGGCGGCACCGAGGCGATCCGCGAAGTGCTGACGCCGCTGCCGCCGGACGCGCCGGCGGTGCTGATCGCGCAGCACATGCCGCCGGGCTTCACGAAATCGTTCGCGCAGCGGCTGAACGGCCTGTGCCGGATCGCGGTGAAGGAAGCCGAGCACGGCGAGCGCGTGCTGCCGGGCCATGCGTACATCGCGCCCGGCCATGCGCACCTGCTGCTCGCGCGCAGCGGTGCGAACTACATCGCGCAGTTGTCGGAGGAACCGCCGGTGAACCGTCACCGGCCGTCGGTCGACGTGCTGTTCCGCTCGGCGGCGCAGCACGCCGGCAAGAACGCGATCGGTGTGATCCTCACGGGGATGGGGCGCGACGGCGCGGCCGGGCTGCTCGACATGAAGCGCGCGGGCGCGCACACGTTCGCGCAGGACGAGGCGAGCTGCATCGTGTTCGGCATGCCGCGCGAGGCGATCGCGCTCGGCGGCGCGGAAGAGGTGGCGCCGCTTGCGGAGATGAGCCGGCGCGTGATGGCGCGCCTCGCGACGATGGGCGACCGCGTACAGCGTGTCTGAATGAAATGTCACGGGGCGCGTGCAAGGTTGCGTGGCCCGACGGTAACGAATCTGCAAAGGAACGACGATGGACAAGAGCATGAAAATCCTGGTGGTGGACGATTTCCCGACGATGCGCCGGATCGTCCGCAACCTGCTCAAGGAACTGGGCTACGCGAACGTCGACGAAGCCGAGGACGGCGCGGCCGGCCTCGCGCGTCTGCGCGGCGGCGGCTTCGACTTCGTGATTTCGGACTGGAACATGCCGAACCTCGACGGTCTCGCGATGCTGAAGGAAATCCGCGGGGATGCGGCGCTTTCGCACCTGCCGGTGCTGATGGTCACGGCCGAGTCGAAGAAGGAGAACATCATCGCGGCCGCGCAGGCAGGCGCGAGCGGCTACGTCGTGAAGCCGTTCACGGCCGCGACGCTCGACGAGAAGCTGAACAAGATCATCGACAAGATGGCGAAGGCCGGGAGCTGACGTGAACGAGCCGATTCATGCGGCGCTCGCCGGCGCGGGGTTCAACGCCGACAGCCACGCCGAAGGCGCCGATCTCGCGAGCGACCGCATCCTCGCGCGCATCGGCCAGCTTACGCGTACGCTGCGCGATTCGATGCGCGAGCTCGGGCTCGACAAGCATGTCGAGCGCGCGGCCGAAGCCGTGCCCGACGCGCGCGACCGGCTGCGCTACGTCGCGACGATGACCGAGCAGGCGGCCGAGCGCGTGCTGAACGCGATCGAGATCGCGAAGCCCGTGCAAGAGCGCATCCAGAACGAGGCCGAGGCGCTCGACGCGCGCTGGGCGCAGTGGTACGCGGCGCCGATCGAGCACGCGGAAGTGCGCGAGCTGATGGGCGACACGCGCGCGTTCCTGCACGGTTTGCCCGAAGCGACGTCCGCGACCAGCGCGCAACTGCTCGAGATCATGCTCGCACAGGATTTCCAGGATCTGACCGGGCAGGTGATCAAGAAGATCATGGACATGGTCTACCTGATCGAGCAGCAACTGCTCACCGTGCTCGTCGAGAACATCGCGCCCGAGCGGCGCGAGCAGTTCGCGGCGACCGCGGCCGCGTTCGCGGCCGAGCACGTGAGCACGACCGGCAGTCCCGAGTCGCTGCTGAACGGGCCGCAGGTCGCGCCCGAAGGCAAGTCCGACGTGGTGCAGGACCAGGCGCAGGTCGACGACCTGCTCGCGAGCCTGGGCTTCTGACTCTGCGGCGTCGCGCCGGTCCGTCCCTGTCGTGGCGCGGCCCGGTGCACATGGCTTCCACGTCCCCCCGGGTCTGCCGCGAGCGGGCCGCGCTGCGTCGATTTGACACTCCGGCGCACTCCGCAGGCATACTACGCGTCAGCAGCAACGAAGCGTCATTCGTACGACTTTCATTGGTTGACCTGCGGCGCCGAGCTTGACAGCGGGGCCGACGGCAACGAAGCCAGTCCCTTTGGGGGGGAACGTGAAGCTGAAACGCTTGGGCTGGACCGCCGCGCATGCGGCGGTTGCAATGGGTGTGCTGTGGACCGTCCACGCACAGGCCGAACTGGGCGGCGCGCCGATGTCGCCGCCGGCGGACGATCACGCGGCCACCGTGCGCGCGCTGCAGCGCGCGATGCGCTCGGCCGACGGCGCGCAGGCGAGCGCGGCCGCCTATACCGTGCGCGAGATCGCGCTCGGATCGGGCACCGTCATCCACGAATACACGTCCACGGCCGGCACCGTGTTCGGCCTCGCGTGGCGCGGGCCGACGATGCCGGATCTGGCGTCGCTCCTCGGCAGCTATTTCCCGCAGTACACCGCCGGCGTCCAGGCGGCCCACGCCGCGCGCGGCTGGCGCGCACCGGTGTCCGTCGACACGAGCAACCTCGTGATCCGCACGGGCGGCCACATGGGCGCGTTCGCGGGCCAGGCATGGCTGCCGGCGGCGCTGCCTGCCGGGCTGACCGGCACCGACATCCAGTGACAGCGGGAGAGCGACCTTGAGAATTCCTCGTACATTCAAGCGCTGGCTCGGCCTGCTGAGCCTGGCTGCCGCGACGGCCGCGCTCGTGACGGCATGCGGCGGCGGCGACGGCGGCGACAACAACGGTAACAACGGTAATAGCGGCGGCAACCCCGGTGTATCGGACGGCAACACCGCCAATACGGCCGCGATCACCGTCGGCACCGGCGTCGCGCGCGTGATCAACATCCCGACCGTCAACGTGAAGATCTGCGTGCCCGGCACGTCGAACTGCCAGGTGGTCAACAACGTGCTCGTCGACACGGCGTCGTACGGGCTGCGGCTGGTCGGCAGCGCCGTGTCGAGCGTGCTCGGCAACCTGCCGCAGGTGACGAGCGGCGGCGCGCCGGTCGCCGAATGCGGCAAGTTCGTGTCCAGCTACACATGGGGCACGGTGCGTACCGTCGACCTGACGATCGGCTCGGAGCAGGCGAGCTCGCTGCCGGTGCAGATCATCGGCGACCTCGGCACGACCGGCGTACCGAGCTCGTGCATTAACGGCGGGACGTCGGCGAACTCGGCCAATGATCTCGGCGCGAACGGCATTCTCGGCATCGGGCCGGCGCCGGTGGACTGCGGCACGAACTGCGCGACGTCGACGTCGGCGACCTACAACAACTACTATGCGTGCCCGAACGGCAATTCGAGCTGTGCTGTCGCGCTGGTGCCGATTACGCAGCAGGTGGCCAACCCGGTCCATCGTTTCGCGACGGACAACAACGGCGTGATCGTGCAGATGCCGAGCATTTCCAACAGCGGGCAGAGCAGCGCGACCGGCCAGCTGACGTTCGGGATCGGCACGCAGAGCAACAACGCGCTCGCCGCGTCGACGGTGATGACGTCGACGACGACGGGCGACGTGAGCGCGACGTTCCTCGGCGGCAGCGCGACCGCGTTCTTCGATACGGGCTCGAACGCGTATTTCTTCAACGACTCGTCGCAGACGATGTGCTCGACCAACCCGCAGTTCTACTGCCCGTCGTCGACGGCGACTTACACGGCGACGCTGACCGGCCAGAACGGGACCACGGGCGGCGTGTCGATGTCGATCCAGAACGCCGATTCGCTGTTCGCGAACCCGTCGACGTTCGCGTTCAACGACATCGCCGGCCCGTTCGGCGCATCGGGATGGCTCGATCTCGGCATGCCGCACTTCTACGGCAAGACGATCTACTTCGGGATGGACAAGACCGCGAGCGGCGGCGCGGCACCCTACGTCGCGTTCTGATCGCGCACGCGGCACCGCAGCAAAAGGGGGCGAGCGATCGCCCTTTTTTTTATCCCCGGGGCGGCCTCGCGCGGCGTGAGGATCCAGCGCCCACGATATGAGGCCAGGCACGGATGCCCACAAGACATCGAGGAGGCAGCATCATGAGCCAGCGCTTTCAACGCATCACGCCGTTCCTTTGGTTCGACCGCGACGCCGAGGCCGCCGCCAACTTCTACGTCTCGGTGTTCGACGACGCACGCATCGTGCACGTCGCGCGCTACGGCAAGGCCGGTGCCCAGGTGTCCGGGCATGCCGAGGGCGCGGTGATGACCGTATCGTTCGAGCTCGACGGGGTGGCGTTCCTCGCGCTGAACGGCGGCCCGGCGTTTCCGCTCACGCCGGCCGTGTCGTTCGTGGTGAACTGCCGCGACCAGCGCGAGATCGACCGCTACTGGGCGGCGCTGTCCGAAGGCGGCGACGAGCGCGCGCAGCAGTGCGGCTGGCTGCGCGACCGCTTCGGCGTGTCGTGGCCGGTCGTGCCGGTGCAGATGTCCGGGTTGATGACGGGCGACCCGGCGCGCGCCGAGGGCGTGATGGCGCAGGTGATGAAGATCCGGCTCGATCTCGGGCTGCTGCAGCAGGCGGCGGCCGGGTAGAACCGCGCCCGCATGCCGGCCTCGCGTGGCCATGCGGGCCGGCGCCCTGGCGTGCGGCGCTGCCGCCTCCGTGGGCAGCTTGCCTCATCGCTTCAGCTCAGGGCGAATCCGCCGCATCGCCGCTTCCCTCCCTTCCTCCGTCGACGCCTTCACCGCCCCCACCCCCGCCGCGTTGCCGTTCGTCCCCTGATTGCCCCCGCCACAAGCCGTCCGATTCCCCGAAATACCCCCCTTTCCGGCTTTGCTCGACCGATCGGCGTTTGACGCGCGCATGAATAATCGGTGTCACTGGAAAGCGGCATGTCGCCGTACCCGACTGGAGGCCCCGTGGCAGACGAGAGCGATCTCGACAGAACCGAAGCCGCCACTCCGAGACGCCGCGAGAAGGCGCGCGAGGAGGGGCAGGTCGCGCGTTCGCGCGAACTGGCTTCGTTCGCGCTGCTCGCGGCCGGGTTCTACGGTGCATGGTTGCTCGCGGGTCCGTCGGGTGAGCATCTGCAGACGATGCTGCGTGGCGCCTTCTCGTTCGACCGCGCCACGGCGTTCGACACGAACCGGATGTTGTCCGCGGCAGGCAGCGCGAGCGCCGAAGGCTTCGCCGCGCTGCTGCCGCTGCTCGCGCTGACTGGCGTGGCCGCGCTGGCCGCGCCGATGGCGCTCGGCGGCTGGCTGATCTCGCAAAAGACCTTCGAGCTGAAGTTCGACCGCCTGAACCCGATCTCCGGCCTCGGCCGCATCTTTTCGATCCAGGGGCCGATCCAGTTGGGGATGTCGCTCGCGAAGACGCTCGTCGTCGGCGGGATCGGCGGGATTGCGATCTGGCGCAGCAAGGACGAACTGCTCGGCCTCGCGACCCAGCCGCTCGGTTCGGCGCTCGCCGACGCGCTGCATCTGGTCGCCGTGTGCTGCGGCACGACCGTTGCCGGGATGCTGGTCGTCGCCGCGCTCGATGTGCCTTACCAAATCTGGCAGTACAACAAGAAGTTGCGCATGACGAAGGAAGAAGTGAAGCGCGAGCATCGCGAGAACGAAGGCGATCCGCACGTGAAGGGCCGTATCCGCCAGCAGCAGCGCGCGATCGCGCGGCGCCGGATGATGGCCGCCGTGCCGAAGGCCGACGTGGTCGTCACGAACCCGACGCACTTCGCTGTCGCGCTGCAGTACACGGATGGCGAGATGCGCGCGCCGAAGGTCGTCGCGAAGGGCGTGAACCTCGTCGCCGCGCGCATCCGCGAGCTCGCGGCCGAGCACAACGTGCCGCTGCTCGAAGCGCCGCCGCTCGCGCGTGCGCTGTATCACAACGTCGAACTCGAGCGCGAGATTCCCGGCTCGCTGTACTCGGCCGTCGCCGAGGTGCTTGCGTGGGTCTACCAGCTCAAGCGCTTCCGCGCGGAAGGCGGAGCGTTCCCGGCGGCGCCGGTCGATCTCGCCGTGCCGGCCGAGCTCGACAAGGGCACGTCGGTGTCGACCGACGACGCGCGCGAGGAAGCCGACGACGCACTCGGCACGCGAGGCGCGGCATGAGCACCCCGACCACCGGCCTGTTCGGCAAGCGCCCGAACCCGTTCGCCGGCACCAACCTGCGCGCGCTCGCCGGCCCGATCCTCATCTGCATGATCCTGGGGATGATGATCCTGCCGCTGCCGCCGCTGCTGCTGGATCTGCTGTTCACGTTCAATATCGCGCTGTCGGTGATGGTGCTGCTTGTCAGCATGTACACGATGAAGCCGCTCGATTTCGCGGCATTCCCCAGCGTGCTGCTGTTCTCGACGCTGCTGCGCCTGTCGCTGAACGTCGCGTCGACGCGCGTGGTGCTGCTCGAGGGCCACACCGGCCCCGACGCGGCCGGCCAGGTGATCGAGGCGTTCGGCCACTTCCTCGTCGGCGGCAACTTCGCGGTCGGCATCGTCGTGTTCGTGATCCTGATGATCATCAACTTCATGGTCATCACGAAGGGCGCCGGGCGGATCGCCGAAGTGTCCGCGCGCTTCACGCTCGATGCGATGCCGGGCAAGCAGATGGCGATCGACGCCGACCTGAACGCGGGCCTCATCAACGAAGAGCAGGCACGCAAGCGCCGCACCGCGGTTGCGCAGGAGGCCGAGTTCTACGGGTCGATGGACGGTGCGTCGAAGTTCGTGCGCGGCGACGCGATCGCCGGCCTGATCATCATGGCGATCAACGTGATCGGAGGGCTGATCGTCGGGATGGTCCAGCACGACATGAGCTTCGCCGCGGCGGGCACCAATTACACGCTGCTGACGATCGGCGACGGCCTCGTCGCGCAGATCCCCTCGCTCGTGATCTCGACGGCGGCCGGCGTGATCGTGTCGCGCGTCGCGACCGACGAGGACATCGGCACCCAGATCACCGGCCAGCTGTTCGCGAACCCGCGCGTGCTGGTCATCACCGGCTCGATCATCGTGCTGATGGGGCTGATCCCGGGCATGCCGCATTTCGCGTTCCTCGCGCTCGGCGGCGGCGCGATCTGGCTGGCACGCACGCAGACCCGCCGCGCGGCGGCCCGCGTGGCGGCCGGCGACGTGACCGAAATCGCACCGCCCGCCGCGTTGCCGGGCGAAAGCCACGAAGCGACCTGGGACGACGTGCAACTGATCGATCCGCTCGGCCTCGAAGTCGGCTACCGGCTGATTCCGCTCGTCGACAAGAACAGCGACGGCGAGCTGCTCAAGCGCATCAAGAGCATCCGCAAGAAATTCGCGCAGGAAATCGGCTTCCTGCCGCCGGTGATCCACATCCGCGACAACCTCGAGCTGCGGCCGAACGCATACCGGATCGCGCTGAAGGGCGTCGAGATCGGTACCGGCGAAGTGTTCCCGGGCCAGTGGCTCGCGATCAACCCGGGCCAGGTGACGGCCGCGCTGCCGGGCGCCGTCACGCAGGATCCGGCGTTCGGGCTGCCGGCCGTGTGGATCGACGTCGCGATGCGCGAGCAGGCGCAGGTGTACGGCTACACGGTGGTCGATGCGAGCACGGTGGTCGCGACGCATCTGAACCATCTGGTCGTCCAGCATGCGGCCGAACTGCTCGGCCGCCAAGAAGTGCAGGCGCTCGTCGAGCGCACCGGCAAGGACGCGCCGTCGCTCGTCGAGGACCTCGTGCCGAAGACGATCTCGCTCACGACGCTGCAGAAAGTGCTGCAGAACCTGCTCGACGAAGGCGTGCCGATCCGCGACATGCGCACGATCCTCGAATCCGTGTCCGAACACGCGGGCCGCGGCGACGCGTACGAGATCACCGCCGCGGTGCGGCTGTCGCTCGGCCGCGCGATCACGCAGCAGTGGTATCCGGGTGCGGGCGAGATGCAGGTGATGGGGCTCGATTCGAATCTCGAGCGCGTGCTGTCGCAGGCGCTCGCCACCGGCGCAAATCCGGGCCTCGAGCCGGGCCTTGCGCACAACCTTCTGACCGGCACGCAACAAGCGATGCTGCGTCAACAGAATCTCGGGCTGCCGCCCGTGCTGCTCGTGCAGCACGCGTTGCGCGCGATGCTCGCGCGTTTCCTGCGCCGCAGCCTGCCGCAATTGAAAGTGTTGTCGTACGCCGAAGTGCCGGATACACGCACGATCAAAGTTGTTAACGTCATCGGGGGCCCCGCTTGAACATTCGCAAATTCACCGGCGCGACCAGCCGCGACGCGCTTCGCCTCGTGCGCGAGGCACTCGGCGCCGACGCCGTCGTGCTGTCGAACCGCACGCTCGATGACGGTAGCGTCGAAATCGTTGCACTCGCCGATTCGGACCTCGCCGCGGTCGCGCCGTCGGCTGCCGTCCGCCCGCGTGCGAGCGCGCCGCGTGTGCCGGAGTCCGTGCCGGCTGCCGCGGTGCCGGGCATCGTGTCGCGCCCCGGTGCCGCGCCCGCACCCGCACGTCCGGCCGGCAATCCGTATGCAGCTGGCGCCGGCGGCCTGCCGGATGTGTTCTCGTCGGTATTCGGCGCCAGTGCCGAAGCGACGGAGCCGGCTGCATTCGACGCCGACACGAATGCGCCGGCCGGGCTGTCGCCGTCGCGCGCCACGTCGGCGTCCGCGGCGGCCTCCGAACCCGCGCCTTGGCTCGTCGAGCACGCGAAGCGCCTGACGCAGCAGCGCGACGCGCTGATGATCCGTACGCACTCGGCACCCGCCGCGCCGCAAGCACCGGCCCCCGCACCGCAGGACGCGGCGCCGGCCGGCTGGGCGCGCGACATCGTGCGCGACGCCGAACGCCGGATGCCGGCCGCCGCCGCCCGTGCGAACGACACCGCCGCCGCCCGTGCGAACGACGCGGACGCCGCGAAGCCGGCCGAGCGTGCGCGCCTGTCCGCCGACGCGGCCGCCGCGGTCGCCGATGCCGTGAAGTCGCGCATCGAGAGCGTCGTCAACGACACGGTGATGCACGAGCTCGGCGCGATGCGCGGGATGATGCAGGAGCAGTTCGACAGCCTGATGTGGCACGACCGCCAGCGCCGCAGCCCGGTGCACGGCGCGCTGACCAAGCACCTGTTCGCGGCCGGCTTCTCCGCGCAGCTCGTGCGGATGCTGGTCGACAACCTGCCGTCGGGCGCCGGCACGCAGACCTTCGAGCAGGCGCTCGAATGGGCGCAGTCGGTGCTCGCGGCGAACCTGCCGGTGCTCGACAGCGAGGATGCGCTGATGGAGCGCGGCGGCGTGTTCGCACTGATGGGGCCGACGGGCGTCGGCAAGACCACCACCACCGCGAAGCTCGCCGCGCGCTGCGTGATGCGCTTCGGCGCGAGCAAGGTCGCGCTGCTGACCACCGACAGCTACCGGATCGGTGGTCACGAGCAGCTGCGCATCTTCGGCAAGATCCTCGGCGTGCCGGTGCACGCGGTGAAGGATGCGGGCGATCTCGCGCTCGCGCTGTCCGAGCTGCGCAACAAGCACATTGTGCTGATCGACACGATCGGCATGAGCCAGCGCGATCGCGCGCTGTCCGACCAGATCGCGATGCTGCACGGCGCGAACGCGCCGGTGCAGCGCCTGCTGCTGCTCAACGCGACGAGCCACGGCGACACGCTCAACGAAGTCGTCCAGGCGTACCGCAGCGCGGGCGAACATCCGCAGGCGGGATCCCCGGGCCTTGCCGGCTGCATCCTGACCAAGCTCGATGAGGCGACGCATCTGGGCGGCGTGCTCGATACGGTAATCCGCTACAAGCTGCCCGTCCACTATGTGTCGACCGGCCAGAAGGTGCCGGAGAACCTGTATGTCGCGACGACCCGCTTCCTGCTGAAAAGCGCGTTCTGTGTGCCGCGCGACGGCTCACCCTTCGTGCCGCAAGACGAGGACATGCCGACGCTGCTTTCCGCACTGACCGCACGTTCCACCGCCGAACTGCACGAGGTGCGATTTGGATAAGCGGATCATCGATCAGGCCGAAGGGCTGCGCCGCCTGCTGGCCGGACGCGCGTCGCGCGTCGTCGCGGTGACGGGCGGCCCGGCGGGCGTCGGCTGCACCACCACCGTCGTGAACCTCGCGGCGGCGCTGGCCGCGCTCGGCAAGGACGTGCTCGTCGTCGACGAGCGCGCCGGCGCGCGTTCGGCCACCGCGACGCTCGCGGGGACACGGCTGCGCGATGGCGAGCGCACGCGGGTGGCCGCCGGCTTCGGCCTGTGCGCGGCCGGGCAGGCCGGCTACAGCGATGCGCAGTTGCGCGACTTCATCGACGGCCAGGCCGACATCGTGCTGGTCGATGCGCGGCCTGGCGCCGACGGCGCGCTCTCGGCGCTCGCGCGCGAGGCGCACGACGTGCTGATCGTCACGCGGGTTTCCGCGAAGGCGATCACCGAAGCCTACGCGTGCATGAAGCGCCTGCACTTCGCGCAAGCGCTCGCGCAGTTCCGCGTGCTGACCAACCACGTCGGCAACCACGCGGACGCGAAGACCGCATTCGACAACCTGGCAGGCGTCGCGAGCCGCTACCTGACGGTGTCGATCGCGGATGCCGGCTGCGTGAGCGCCGACCCGCTCGTCGAGCGGGCGCGCGAACTGACGCACACCGCGGTCGACGCGTTCCCGTCGTCGATTGCCGCGCGCGACTACCGGCAGATTGCCGCCGACTTGCTGTACTGGCCGATGCGCCCGCGCTCGGGGGCGGGCCGCGCCGTCCATGCGGGCGGCAAGCCGTCGTACGAGGCGGGTGCGGCCCACGCCGCGTGAGCGAAGGAGAGAGCCATGATGTACAACGCTCAAGGAAAGATGACCCAGGCCGACGTGCTTGCGCAATACGCGCCGCTCGTGCGGCGCCTGGGGCTGCAGCTCGTCGCGAAGATGCCCGCGAGCGTCGACCTCGACGACCTGATCCAGGCCGGCATGATCGGCCTGATGGATGCGGCCGGCCGCTACAAGGAAGACCAGGGCGCGCAGTTCGAGACCTATGCGACGCAGCGCATTCGCGGCGCGATGCTCGACGAGCTGCGCAGCAACGACTGGCTGCCGCGCAGCCTGCGCAAGACGTCGCGCGAGGTCGAGCACGCGGTGCACCAGGTCGAGCAGCAGCTCGGCCGCTCGGCGAGCGAGGCCGAGATCGCGCAGCATCTGAAGATGCCGCTCGACGAATACCAGGGGATGCTGCAGGACCTGCACGGCAGCCAGCTCATCTACTACGAGGATTTCGACCGCGCGGCCGACGACGAGCCGTTCCTCGACCGCTATCGCGTCGATCACGCCGATCCGCTGTCGGCGCTGCTCGACGACCATCTGCGCGATGCGCTCGTCGACGCGATCGAGCGGCTGCCCGAGCGCGAGAAGCTGCTGATGTCGCTGTATTACGAGCGCGGGCTGAACCTGCGCGAGATCGGCGCGGTGCTCGAAGTCAGCGAGTCGCGCGTGTGCCAGCTGCACAGCCAGGCCGTCGCGCGACTGCGCGCGCGGCTGCGCGAACAGGCGTGGGTCGGCGCGGAGACCTGACCCTTTCTTGTGCCCACGCGCGCCGACGCCGCGCGTGCCGCGCAATTCTCGCGCCGATTTGCTACAATCCCTCCCGTTTTCCGAGGAGCGTTGCGACGGACCTTCTGTGTCCGCCAGGCTCGGAGAGCTTCACCAAGCAGCCGTGCGGCGAGACGTTGGATTCGCGCCGGCCCCGCTTCCTGAACGGCGCTCACGTCACCAATCTAGAAACTTTTTAGAAAGGAGGGCGTGATGAACGCCATTATCGATTCCCAGGCTTCCAAGGATTACGTCGTCGCCGACATGGCGCTTGCCGGCTGGGGCCGCAAGGAATTGAACATCGCCGAGACCGAAATGCCGGGCCTCGTGCAGATCCGCGACGAATACAAGGCGCAGCAGCCGCTGAAGGGCGCGCGCATCGCGGGTTCGCTGCACATGACGATCCAGACCGGCGTGCTGATCGAGACGCTGAAGGCGCTCGGCGCGGACGTCCGCTGGGCCTCGTGCAACATCTTCTCGACGCAGGACCACGCTGCTGCCGCGATCGTCGAATCGGGCACGCCGGTGTTCGCGTTCAAGGGCGAGTCGCTCGACGAATACTGGGAGTTCTCGCACCGCATCTTCGAATGGCCGAACGGTGAATTCGCGAACATGATCCTGGACGACGGCGGCGACGCAACGCTGCTGCTGATCCTCGGCTCGAAGGCCGAAAAGGACCGTTCGGTGATCGCGAAGCCGACCAACGAGGAAGAAGTCGCACTGTACAAGTCGATCGAGAAGCACCTCGACATCGATGCGACCTGGTACTCGAAGCGCCTCGCGCACATCAAGGGCGTGACCGAAGAAACCACGACCGGCGTGCACCGCCTGTACCAGATGGAAAAGGACGGCCGCCTGCCGTTCCCGGCGTTCAACGTGAACGACTCGGTCACCAAGTCGAAGTTCGACAACCTGTACGGCTGCCGTGAATCGCTCGTCGACGGCATCAAGCGTGCGACCGACGTGATGATCGCGGGCAAGGTCGCGGTCGTCGCGGGCTACGGCGACGTGGGCAAGGGCTGCGCGCAATCGCTGCGCGGCCTCGGCGCGACCGTGTGGGTCACCGAAATCGATCCGATCTGCGCGCTGCAGGCGGCGATGGAAGGCTACCGCGTCGTGACGATGGAATACGCGGCCGACAAGGCCGACATCTTCGTGACGGCGACCGGCAACTACCACGTGATCAACCACGATCACATGAAGGCGATGCGCCACAACGCGATCGTCTGCAACATCGGCCACTTCGACTCGGAAATCGACGTCGCGTCGACCCGCCAGTACCAGTGGGAAAACATCAAGCCGCAGGTCGACCACATCATCTTCCCGGACGGCAAGCGCGTGATCCTGCTGGCCGAAGGCCGCCTGGTGAACCTCGGCTGCGCGACCGGCCACCCGTCGTTCGTGATGTCGAACTCGTTCGCGAACCAGACGCTCGCGCAGATCGAGCTGTTCGTGCGCGGCGGCGAGTACGAGAACAAGGTGTACGTGCTGCCGAAACATCTCGATGAAAAGGTGGCGCGCCTGCACCTCGCGCGCATCGGCGCGAACCTGTCCGTGCTGTCGGACGAGCAGGCTTCGTACATCGGCGTGCAGAAGGACGGCCCGTTCAAGCCGAACCACTACCGCTACTGATGCGCCGCCGCTGCCGCGCCGTGCGTGCCCCGTTACGGGGCGCGCGGCGCGGCAGCGGCGCCTGACCGCACAGATCGACAACCGAACCGGAGCCCTCCATGAGCGTCATCCTCACCTGGGTCATCAACGCCCTCGCGCTGCTGATCATCACGTACCTCGTGCCGTCGATCCACATCAAGAGCTTCGGCACCGCGCTGATCATCGCGGTCGTGCTGGGCCTGATCAACACGGTGATTCGTCCGGTGCTGATCCTGCTGACGCTGCCTGTCACGATCGTCACGCTCGGGGTGTTCATCCTCGTCGTGAACGCGTTGTGCTTCTGGTTCGCGTCGTCGCTGCTGAAGGGCTTCGAGGTGTCGGGTTTCTGGTCCGCCTTCTTCGGTTCGATCCTGTACAGCATCGTGTCGTGGCTGCTGTCCGCGCTGATCTTCGGGCAGCGCGACTTCGGCTGACGGCGCGGGCCTCTCTTCCGAATCATGAAACCGATCGAACTCTCGTTTGAATTCTTCCCGCCGAAAACGGCGGAGGGCGTCGAGAAGCTGCGCGCGACGCGTGCGCAGTTGCTGCCGCTGAAGCCGAAATTCGTCTCCGTGACGTTCGGCGCCGGCGGCTCGACGCAGCAGGGCACGCTCGATACCGTGCTCGACATGCAGAAAGACGGCCTCGAGGCCGCCCCCCACCTGTCGTGCATCGGCTCGTCGCGCGACAGCCTGCGCGCGATCCTCGACCAGTACCGCTCGCACGGCATCCGGCATATCGTCGCGCTGCGCGGCGACCTGCCGTCGGGGATGGGCGCGGTTGGCGAGCTGCGTTATGCGTCCGAGCTCGTGAGCTTCATCCGCGCCGAGCATGGCGACTGGTTCCACATCGAAGTCGCGGGCTATCCGGAGTACCACCCGCAGTCGCGTTCGCCCAAGGCCGATCTCGAGAACTTCGCGCGCAAGGTGAAGGCCGGCGCGAATTCCGCGATCACGCAGTACTTCTTCAACGCCGATGCGTATTTCCGCTTCGTCGACGATGCGCGCAAGCTGGGTGTGGACGTGCCGATCGTGCCCGGCATCATGCCGATCACGAACTTCTCGCAACTGATGCGCTTCTCGGAAATGTGCGGCGCGGAAGTGCCGCGCTGGGTCGCGCGCCGGCTCGAGAGCTTCGGCGACGATCGCGACGCGATCCGTGCATTCGGCGCGGATGTCGTCACCGATCTGTGCCGGCGCCTGATCGACGCGGGCGTGCCGGGACTGCACTTCTACACGCTGAACGCGGCGTCCGCGACCCGGACGATCTGCGATCGACTCGCCGGTTAAGCACCGCGCGACGCCCGCGTGCGAAAAGCCTCGCCGGTTCCTCCGGCGGGGCTTTTTTTATCGCCGCAGCCCGGTTCGGCTCGACCCGGTTCAGCGCTGCGCCTGCATCAGCGGCGGGCGCCGGTCGAACCACGGCCGCGCCTGTTCGAGCTGGCGCGCGAGCCGGAGCAGCAGCGCATCGTCGGCATGGCGGGCGACGAACTGCACGCCGATCGGCAGCCCGCGCGCGTTCCAGTAGAGCGGCACCGACATCGCGGGCTGCCCGGTCAAGTTGAACAGCTCGGTGCAGCCGGCCCACGCGAACGCCTTCTCCGATGCCTTCGACAGCATTTCCTGCAGCAGCGGCTTCACCGGCAGCGCGCCGAGCAGCTTCATCTGCGCGGCTTCGAACGGCGTCGGCTGCAGCTCGCCGATCTTGACCGGCGGGCCCGCGAGCGTCGCGCACAGAATCGCGTCGTAGCGCGACACGAGGCCGGCCACCTGCACGGTGAGCTGGCGCTGCCATTCGAGCACGTCCGGCAGGCGCGCACGCGCCAGGCGCCGGCCGACGACCGCCATCGCCCACGTCGCGGGTTCGAACTCGTTGCGCTTCGGGTTGCGCCCGGTCAGCGCGCGCGCGCCGAGCACCATCTCCTCGGCGATCGTCGCCCACAGCGTGAGGAAGGTTTCGGCCGCGCGGGCATGGTCGATGTTCAGCGTCGCCGGTTCGACGTGATGGCCGAGCGATTCGACGAGGGCGGCCGCGTCGTCCAGCGCGGCGAGCGTATCGCCGGCGAGCGCGGGCGCGAGCATCGGATCGGCGACGAGACCGATCCGCAGCGGACCGGGCGGCGTGTCGAGTGCGCCGAGGTAGGTGCCCGGCGCGCCGGGCGGCAACGTCTGGCCGGTCGTCACGTCGAGCAGCAGTGCGCTGTCGCGCACACTGCGCGCGACGGCGTGCTGCACGACCAGCTCGCCGTTCGACGGCAGGTCGACCAGCAACGGGTTGCGGCTTGGCTTCAGGCCGAACAGCCCGCAGCACGACGCCGGAATCCGGATCGAGCCGCCGCCGTCGGACGCATGCGCGATCGGCACGATGCCGGCCGCGACGGCCGCCGCCGCGCCGCCGCTCGAACCGCCCGGCGTGTGATCGAGGTTCCACGGGTTGCGGCACGCGCCGAACAACTGGGGTTCGGTGTACGGCATCTGGCCGATCTCGGACGTGTTGGTCTTGCCGAACACGTTGAGCCCCGCCGCGCGGCTTCGCGCGATCACCGGGGAATCGTCGGCGGGCACGAAGTAGCGGTAGTGCCGGCTGCCCATCGACAGCGGCAGCCCGGCGACAGCCGCGCCGAGATCCTTCACGAGATACGGGACGCCGGCGAACGGTGCGTCGGCGCCGGCATCGCCGGTCGGCTCCGTCCGCTTGCGCGCGGCCTCGTAGTCCTGCAGCACGATCGCGTTGACCGCGCCATTGACCGCTTCGGCCTGTCCGATCGCGGCGTCGAGCAGTTCGCGCGGGCTCGCCTTGCGTTCGCGCACGAGCGCGGCGAGGCCGATCGCGTCATGCGCGAGATAGTCCGAGTGCATCGCTGTCACCCCCGTTGTGACTCGTGGCGATGAAAGGAGAATAACGCGGGGCCCGGCGTGCCGGCCCCGCTTACTCTTACAGCTGCTCGGCGAGGAACGTCAGCGTGCGGCCGTGCGCGAGCGCCGATGCGCGCTGATGGTACGACGCACGGTCCGTGCAGTTGAAGCCGTGCTCGGCGCCCGGGTACACGTGGAACGACGCGTTGCCGCGGCCCGCGAATGCGCCCTTCACCTGTTCGACGGCCTCGAGCGGGATCCCGTGATCGTTTTCCGCGTAGTGGAACAGGATCGGCTGCGTGACCTTGCCGGCGAGGTCGAGCGCATTCTGGATGCCGCCGCCGTAGTAGGCGACCGCCGCATCGACCTTGCCCGCGGCTGCCGCGCGATACGCCAGCTGGCCGCCGAAGCAGTAGCCGATCGCGGCGATCTTGCCGGCGACTTCGGGGCGCGCGCGCAGCGCGTCGGCGGCCGCGCCGATGTCCGCGACCGCGAGGCCGATGTCGGTCTTCTTCATCAGCTCGATGCCTTTGTCGCGATCGGCGCCTTCATAGGTCAGCTCGACGCGCGGCTGCGTGCGCCAGAACACGTCCGGCGCGAGCGCGACGAAACCGTCGGCCGCGTACTGATCTGCGACCGCACGGATGTGCGAGTTCACGCCGAAGATCTCCTGGATGATGATGACGGCGGGACCTTTGCCGCGCTTGGGCAGCGCGAGATAGCCGCCGAAGCTGTCGTTACCGGTCGGGATGTCGATCCATTGGGCAGTCACGTTTGAACTCCTGGCGAACGGGCGTGCGAGATGCGCGCCGTGGGTGGAAGAGGGGCGGCCTAGTGTGCCACCAATCCCCGGGCGGTGCAGCGCTCGCGCCCGCGATGCGGACGTGCTTCTCCCGCGTGCTGTCGAACCCGTTTCTCGCGCAGCGATCGTTTCGATCTCGATTATTCATTTTTCGGCGCCGCGCCGCTTCGATAGAGTCGATGGGTCGGCCTTTACAAAGCGCTTTCGCGCATCATCATCGAAGGATTCGCCATGTCCGCCCGTTCATTCTCCACACCGTTTTCGGCACGCTTCGGCCTGCGCCTGCCGCTCGTGCAGGCGCCGATGGTCGGCGCGACCACGGCCGCAATGGTCGCGGCCGCATCCAATGCCGGCGCGCTCGGCAGTCTCGGCGCCGGCGCATTCGCGCCCGATCGCCTCGCGACCGAAGTCGACGCCATTCGCGCGGCGACCGATCGTCCGTTCGCCGTGAACCTGTTCGTGCTGCCCGATGCATCGCCCGACGCGGCGACGGTCGCGCGTGCGCTCGCCGCGATCGATCCGCTGAATGCATCGCTCGGGTTGCCGCCGGGCACCACGCCCGCGCGGTATGCGCCCGACTTCCGCGCGCAGCTCGATGCGCTCGTCGCACTGCGCGTGCCGGTCGCGAGCTTCACGTTCGGCGTGCTCGACGCGGCCGACGTCGCTCGGCTGAAGGCCGGCGGCACCTACGTGGTCGGTACCGCGACGCACGTCGCCGAAGGGCTCGCGTGGCAGGCGGCCGGCGCCGATGCGTTGTCCGCTCAGGGTGCCGAGGCCGGCGGGCATCGCGGCACCTTCATCGGCCCGGCCGACGATGCGTTGATCGGCACGCTCGCGCTGGTGCCGCAACTCGTCGACGCGACCGGCCTGCCGGTGCTCGCCGCGGGTGGCATCATGGACGGCCGCGGGATCGCCGCCGCGCTCGCGCTGGGCGCCCAGGGCGCACAGCTCGGCACCGCGTTCCTCACCTGCGCCGAGAGCGCGATCGCGGCCGACTGGAAGGCACGCCTGCTCGCGAGCGCCGATACGTCGACGCAGGTGACGCGCGCGATCACCGGGCGCCATGCGCGCGGGTTGCGCAACGCGCTGATGACGCGGCTCGGCGAGCGTGTCGCCGACGCCGCGCCGTATCCGGTGCAGAACGCGCTGACGCAGCCGCTGCGCCAGGCGGCCGCGCGCGCGAACGACGGCGACTATCTGTCGCTGTGGGCCGGGCAGGGCGCGCCGCTCGCGCGGCACCGCGACGCTGCGCTGACGACATCGCAACTCGTCGCGGCGCTCGATGCCGAATGGCGTGCGACGCCCGCATGAACGTGTCGATGCCTGCGTGAGCCGTTCGAAAGCTGCCTGAACGGTGCTTTGCCGAGCCCGAAACGCGCGTGCTGTCACGCGCGTTTCATTCAATGATCCCGTGCACAAAATACCGAATCGAAATGGCACGGGAATGCTTCAAAGCGAGCTTTCATCCAGCTTCTGGCGATTAGCGGAAACCCGTATCCGGCGGGGCTTGCAGCGATATTCGAGTAGCTATTCCAAAGCGCCGTATCGGTAGTGTTACCACTACCCCAAAAAAGTCCCACAAATTAATTTGATCACCTACACTTGCGCGCAAGTACGGGCGGGCAGTTGCTAAAAGCGGCTGTTTCTCCACGTGCTTGAGGCCAAGTGCATGAACGATGCAACCGGCGAATCGTCCAGTGAATGCAAACACAGGGATGGCAGCGGGGCACCGGGCGATGGCGTTTATTGGGACCGAAACTGGAGACTTACATGAATATCAAGATGCAAAAGCTGTTGCCGATCACCGCCGCGGCGATGCTGTGCGTTGCAGCTGCAAGCAACGCGGCCGCCGATCAAGTCGTCAAGATCGGCCACGTCGCGCCCTTGACGGGCGGTATTGCACACCTGGGCAAGGACAACGAAAACGGTGCACGTCTCGCGGTTGAGGAGATCAACGCCAAGGGTCTCACGATCGGCGGCCAGAAAATCACGCTGCAACTGGATGCGCAGGATGACGCGGCCGACCCGCGCCAGGCCACGCAGGTTGCGCAGAAGCTCGTCGACGACAAGGTCGTCGCGGTGGTCGGCCATCTGAACTCGGGCACGTCGATCCCGGCCTCGAAGATCTACAGCGATGCGGGCATCGTGCAGATCTCGCCGTCGGCGACCAACCCGGCGTACACGCAGCAAGGCTTCAAGACCACGTACCGCGTGGTGGCGACCGATGCGCAGCAGGGTCCGGCACTGGCGAACTACGCGCACTCGAAGGGCATCAAGAGCGTCGCGGTGGTCGACGATTCGACCGCTTACGGCCAGGGTCTCGCGAACGAGTTCGAGAAGAAGGCGAAGGCGCTCGGCCTGAAGGTGATGTCGCACGACGCGACCAACGACAAGGCGGTCGACTTCCGCGCGATTCTGACCAAGATCAAGGGCGAGAATCCGGACGCGATCATGTACGGCGGCATGGACGCCACCGGCGGCCCGTTCGCGAAACAGGCGAAGCAGCTCGGCCTGCGCGCGAAGATCTTCGCGGGCGACGGCGTGTGCACGGAAAAGCTGGCCGACCTGGCCGGCGATGCGACCGACAACATCGTGTGCTCGGAAGCCGGTGCGTCGCTCGAGAAGATGCCGGGCGGTGCCGCGTTCAAGGCGAAGTACGAGAAGCGTTTCGGCCAGCCGATCCAGATCTACGCACCGTTCACGTACGATGCCGTGTACATCATCGTCGATGCGATGAAGCGCGCGAACTCGACGGACCCGGCGAAGATTCTCGCGGCAATGCCGGCGACGAACTACACGGGCGTGATCGGCACGACGACCTTCGACTCGAAGGGCGATCTGCAACACGGCGTGATTTCGCTGTACAACTACAAGAGCGGCAAGAAGACGCTGCTCGACGAAGTGAAGATGTAAGCTGAAAAGCGGTCGACAGAAGGGGTGAAAGCGCGCCTGCGGCAATGCAGGCGCGCTTTCTTTTTGGAGCCCCGCAGCAGGCGCGGCGCGCCCGTCAGATCTTCAGATGCGTGAGCACCTTCGGCGCGACGCCCGCGACGAGCGCCGCGCACAGCGCGACCACCGACAGCCCGATCGTCAGGTTCGCGGCTTGCGCGACCGCGCCGATCACGACCGGACCGAACAGCAGTCCGAAATACGCGAGCCCGGCCACGTGCGCGAGACCTTCGGTCGCGTGGATTCCTTTCACGCGCGCGGCCGCGGCGAACAGCACCGGCATCATGTTCGCGAGGCCGAGGCCCATCAGCGTGAAACCCGTCAGCACCGCTACCGGGTTCGGCAGCAGCAGGGCGCCGGCCATCCCCGCGCACGCTAGCGACGCGCTGACGAACACGAGCTGCGGCGCGCCGAAGCGCGCTCGCACGGCGTCGCCCGCGAAGCGCGCGATCGCCATTCCGCCGGAGAATGCGGCATATGCTGCGCTCGCGAGCGCCGGGCTCGCCGCGACCACGTCGCGCATGTAGACCGTCGCCCAGTCGTACATCGCGCCTTCGGCGATCAGTGCGACGAGCGCGATGCCGCCGAGCATCCACAGCGCTGACGAGCGCCAGCGATTGCCGCCGCCATGCGCGTGTTCGTGATGCGGCACGTGCGGCAGCACGGCCGGGCTCGCGGCTAGCAGCACCGCCGCGCTGACGGCTGCCGCGAGCGCCAGGTGCGCGGCCGGCGCCATGCCGGCCGACAGCAGCGCGCCGCCGGCCGCCGCACCCGACATTCCGCCGATGCTGAACATCCCGTGCAGCGACGACATGATCGGCTTGCCGAGCGCGATCTCGACTGCGCTCGCCTCGGCATTCATCGCGACGTCCAGCGTGGCCATCGAGAAACCGAACAGCGCGAGCACGGCGAGCAGCGTCCAGTAGTCGGGCACGACGAGGATCAGCGCCGCGCACGCGGACAGCGCGAGGCCGCCCGCGAGGCACGCGGTTTGCGAGCCGACGCGCGCGATCCAGCGCGCGATCGTCAGCATCGCGGCGATCGAGCCGCCCGCGACCGCGAACAGCGCGATCGACAGCAGCCCCGGGCTCAGTGCGAACTTGTCGCGCACGGTCGGCACGTGCACGCCCCACGACGCGTACATCATGCCGGCGACGAAAAACAGCGCCATCGTCGCCGTGCGCGCGCGCTGGCGGACCGGCAGGGCCAGCACGCGATGCGCGTCGGGCGGGGCGGCGAAATCGGACGAGGATCGGGAGGAAGATTCGGACACGGAATGCTCTTCGATGGAAAATGCGCGGGCGCGTCGCGCCCGTCTGATTCGTCCGATTCTATCGAACCGCTTACGGTCTTGCCGGCGCACTTGCCGTTCAGCCGATCGGGACCGCCTTGCGTGGCGCCGGTACGGGCGCATCCGCCATCCATCCGGCCGATGCGCGGCATGCCGCGCGCGCAGGTAACATCGATGCGCATGCGCGGTGCCCGGCGCGCGGCACGCATTGCGTGCTCGTCCGCCGTCATCGCCGCGTCAGTCTTTCGACCGTAGGAGTTACCGTGAACATCGATCCCGCCCTTGCCCTGCACCTGCTGCACCGCTGCGCGCTGGGCACGCTCGCGACCCACGCGCGCGACCCGCAAGGTTTTCCGTATCCGACGGTCGTACCGTTTGCGCCCGATGCAAACCATCGGCCCGTGATTCTCGTGAGCAGTCTCGCCGAACATACGCGCAATCTCGCCGCCGATCCGCGCGCGGGCTTTCTCGTCGTCGACGCACCGGACGGCGACGTACTCAATGCCGAGCGCGCGACGTTGCTCGGCCGTTTCGTGCCGCTCGGCGACGATCCGCATGTCGCCGCACGCTACGTGCGCTACGAACCGGACGCCGCGCGCTATCTCGCGCTCGGCGATTTCACGTTCTGGGCGCTGGACATCGAGCGGCTGCGCTATATCGGCGGCTTCGGCCGGATGGGCTGGGTGGACGGCACGGGGCTCGACACGCTGCCGCCGCTCGGGTTCGACGAAGAACGGGCGCTTTGGGACGCCTACGATGCGAGCGATGCGCGTCGCGACGGGCTCGAACTGCTCGGCGTCGACCGCCACGGCGCCGACTGGCGCTGCGACGGCCGCCGCGTACGAACGCCATTCGATGTATCTCCGGCGGATTCGGACGCATTGCGCGATCGGCTGATTGCATGCGCGCGTGATGCGACGTGACGTCGCGCATGCCGGTTTGAGCGTTTGGCAGGCCGCGAGCCGCGATTTTCGCGAACTTGTCGCCGGATGAAAGCTTCGATTTTGCGCATGCAGGGTAATTGCGTATGCTGATAGGCCTAATACGCCATTGGTAATGTCCTAATCTCTATGTAACCGCGAGAAAATTTGAGAAAAGGCCGTGGCGGCCCAAAATGGCGTACGTGATTTACAATTGATCTCGGGATTTTCGTGAATCCCGCTTCTATCAAATCTTTTTTGTGCTAATCTCTGCCTTCGAAAATCCGAGGCACCAATATTCCATGAATGGCTAGCCGGCTACAGACCGGTGCCATTGGTCATATAGAAAGGGAAACTATGTCTTCTTACAAGGACCTGCTGGCCCAGCGGGAGAAGCTGGAGAAGCAAATCGAAGAAGCGAAGTCGCGCGAATACGCTGAAGTGCTGAATGACGTGAAGCAGAAAATTGCCGACTACGGCTTTTCGCTCGCCGAACTCGGCCTGAGCCGTGCGAAGGCAGGCAAGGTCGGTCGTCCGCGCGCAGGCGTGGCGGCAAAATACCGCGATCCGGAAACGGGCGCGACGTGGTCGGGCCGTGGCAAGCCGCCGCGCTGGATCGCCGGCAAGGACCGCGAACAATTTTCGATTTAAACAAACGTTTAAATCGTTGTCTCAAAAGAGCCGCGTATCCGTGTAGGAGCGCGGCTTTTTTGTATGGCGGTATCGGAATGTATGCGGGATGTCATGAAAATGTCAGAAATGCCGTGTGAATGGAAATGCGACCCGTTCGCATAACCGGTTGATTTAACTGGAAAATTTAGGGTTATCGGAATGCCCGGAGGGCTTCGTTTGATAGAATTCCGTGCCCCAACCGATATCTCGTATTTCATGTCCACGTTTTCCGGTGACGCGCAAAGCGCCGATAAGCACGCGGTCGCGCGCAAGAGCACCCTCGTCAGTATTGTGCTGAATGTCGTGCTTGCGACGTTTCAGATCGTCGTGGGCGTGGTTGCGCATTCGCAGGCATTGATTGCTGACGGTGTTCATTCGATTTCCGATTTGATCTCGGATTTTGTCGTGCTGGTTGCGAATCGTCATAGTGGTGCATCGCCGGACGCCGACCACAATTACGGGCACAGCCGTTACGAGACAGTTGCATCGCTGTTTCTCGGCGCGATCCTGATCGCGGTCGGTATCGGCATGCTCTGGCGCGCCGGCAATCGCCTCGTAAATCTCGAAAACATCCCGGCCGTGCATTTCTCCGCGCTGATCGTCGCGCTGACGGTGCTCGTGTCGAAAGAGGCGCTGTTTCGCTACATGCTGCGCGAGGCTCGGCGCGTGCGCTCGGCGATGCTCGTTGCGAACGCCTGGCATGCGCGCTCGGATGCCGCGTCGTCGCTCGTCGTGGCGATCGGCATCGTCGGCAGCCTGGCCGGGGTGCGGCTGCTCGATCCGATCGCGGCCGCGATCGTCGGCTTCATGGTCGCGCGAATGGGCTGGACGTTCGGCTATGACGCGCTGCAGGACCTGTCCGATCGCGCGCTCGACACGACCGATACGGACGAGATCCGTGCGCTGCTCGCGGCGACCCCCGGCGTGCGCGACGTGCACGACCTGCGCACGCGCAAGATGGGCGATGCCGCGCTCGTCGACGCGCACATCCTGGTCGATCCGATGATCTCGGTATCGGAAGGACACTACATCGCGGAAACCGCGCGTGCGCGCGTGTTGCGCGACCCGCGCGTGCTGGATGCGCTGATTCACGTCGACCCGGAGAACGATGCGGCGCGCCGTCCGGCGCTCGCGCTGCCTCCGCGCGTCGAAATCACGGCGCGGCTCGACGACGCGCTCGCGCAGCGCGGGCTGCATGCGGACGCGATCGACCTGCACTACCTGAGCACGGGGCTCGAGATCGACGTGACGCTCGCCGCGGATGCGGGCGATACCGACGCGGCGCTGGCCGGCCGGCTCGACGTCGACACGCTGAAGCGTCAGTTCGGCGCGCGCCGGATCGGCTTCACGCGCGCGCTGCCCACGCCGGCGTGACGCCGGCGTTTTCGCGAAGCGCGCCGCGCGTTACAGCGGCAACTGCGTGTCGAATTTGATTTCGCGCAGCACGACGCTCGTGCGTACCTGCGACACCGCCGGGATCTTGAAGATCCGTTCGTGCAGGAAGACGTCGTAGGCCTTGATGTCGGGCGCAACGATCTTGAGGATGTAATCGGCTTCGCCCGTCGTGCTGTAGCACTCGGTGACTTCCGGGCAGGTCGCGATCTCGCGCTCGAACTGTTCGACGCCGCCTTCGTTGTGGCGGGTCAGGTGCACGTGCGCGAGCGCGCACACGTGCAGGCCGAGTTTCTCGCGATCGAGCAGCGCGGTATAGCGCTGGATCACGCCGGATTGTTCCATGTCCTTGATGCGGCGCCAGCACGGCGTGCTCGACAGGCCGACCTGGTCGGAAATTTCCTGAACGGAACGGCGCGCGTCGAGCTGCAACAGGCGAAGGATTTTTTGCGAAAAGGAATCGAGCGTCACCTGCGCCTCCATGCGGCAGCTACAACACGCTGAATGTTAGAGGGCCGGGAAAGGAAAGGCAATCTGACGGCGTGCCGATGAGCGAGATTCGCTAATTTGCGCGTGGATCCGTGGGATTTTGCCCCGCCCCCGCGTGTTCCGTCCGGTCGGTGTCGGATACCGCGAGGCCCGCGAGCGCAGCCTGCTGACGGCGCAGGTCGGCGAGCATGTTGCAGAACAGCGCGCCCTGCTCGATGGCGTCGTCGAGTGCGACGTGCGTATGCGGGTGATCGTCGAACCAGTGCTTCGGAAAGCGCGGCTTGATGGCCTTGCGGTATGGCAGGCCCGTCATCGCAAACGCGAGCGTCTTGATGTCGAGTGCCGACCACGAGAACGGGCAGCGGCCCGCGAAGCGCATCATGTACCAGAACATGAACGTGAAATCGAAGCCGGCCGGCATCGCGACGAACACCGGCTTGCCGGGCAGCGCCTCGACCCACTCGACGTACGCGACGAGCGCGGCCTCGGGTGCCTGCAGATCGCGCCGGCACGCGGCCCACGCGTCGGGCTCCGTTTTCCACCACGCTTCCTGTACCGGATGGGCGTGGGCGCCGGGCAGCGTCTCGAGGTTCGCCGAGAACGTCGCGATCAGCTGCTTGTCCTCGGTATAGGCGGCCGACGCGAAGCTCAGCATCGAGTGCGGGCCGGGAATCGGGCCGTCGGCCTCGACGTCGGTGCTGACGTAGATTTCGGGGATGGCGGTCTGGTTCATCCGTATGCCTTGTCGGACACGAACGGATTCGTGCGGCGCTCGTCGCCGAAGGTGGACACAGGGCCGTGGCCCGGCACGAACGTGACGTCGTCGCCGAGCGGCCACAGCTTTTCCTTGATCGAACGCACGAGGTCCGCGTGATTGCCGCGCGGGAAGTCGGTGCGGCCGATCGAGCCGGCGAACAGCACGTCGCCGACGATCGCGACGCGATGCGCGCGGCTGAAGAACACGACATGGCCGGGTGTGTGGCCCGGGCAGTGATAGACTTCGAGCGTCTCGTCGCCGAACTGCACGGTGTCGCCGTCGTTCAACCAGTGGTCCGGCTCGAACGCTTCGGCGGCCGGAAAGCCGAAGCGCTGGCTCTGCATCGGCAGTTGTTCGATCCAGAAGCGTTCGTCTTCCTGCGGCCCCACGATCGGCACGCCGTAATGCGTAGCGAGCGCCTTTGCACCTGCGCAGTGATCGACGTGCCCGTGCGTGAGCAGCACTTTCTCGACCTGCACGTTCTGCCGCGCGATCTCCTGTTCGATCCGTTCGAGATCGCCGCCCGGATCGACGACGGCGGCGCGGCCGGTCTTTTCGCAGACGAGCAGCGAGCAGTTCTGCTGGAACGGCGTGACCGGGATGAGCGTGACTTTCATGAGGGCACCGGCGGCTAAAAGGACCGATTGTACCGGTCGCGCGAGCCGCCCGCCGGCCCAGCTTCGGGCCGCCCGGCGCACGCCGTGCGGGCAATCCCGGAGCATCCGATTGTTACCGCCATAGTGAGAATCAATGGCTGGGGAGGGGCGAATTTCGAGATGGGGTTTTGATTTATGTATAATGCGCCCCATTGCGCGTGAATTTCACGCAATTCGCTGGTGTTTCGGCCCCGTTAAATGGGGCGTCGGATTCACCGTCAAGCATCGACCGCCGGGGAGTCCGGCGGTGTATCCAGCACCGAGCATTCGGTGCTCACGTCTTGTCCGGCCGGGTGCTGCGCGCCCGCCTGCGGCCCTGCTGCCGCGCCGCCGGATGAGGCCTGTGCCGCCGTTCCTGTGCGTTGGCTGTACGCGACGCGCGCGAACGTGAAAGCCATGTTCGATGGCGGCATGTGGGGTCTGGTCAGGCTGCCGGGGACAGGTTGCGCCAGACGTGAAAACTAATCAGGACGGTTGCGGCCGAGACGAAAGCCGCGCCCATGCTAGCCGCCTGCTCGCATCCGAGCGGGGCGTGCACGCATTTGCCGTCCGGGCCGCGTATCCGCGTTGTTGAGCAGCGTTGTATCGGTGCGGCCCGAACCAGAAGGCGACACGTCGATGAATTTTCGATTTCCGACTCGATTCGGGACCATTGCATTATTTTTTGCGTTGACGGGCTGTGCGGTGCCATCCAGCCAGACCACCGGCAACGCCAATCAGAAGGGTGCGGTCGACAGGACGGCCGCCGCCGCGAAAGCGGACGACGACAAGCAACAACTCAATTTCGATTCCGCGCTGGCATCGATGCCGGCAGCCGACAGCAAGGACGCGAACAAGTCTTCGCTGGCGGATGCCGAGCCGATCGACGGCAAGGACGTATCGGATTTCCGTCAGACGGGCCGGGCATCGTGGTATGGCCGCGATTTCCACGGCCGCCGCACCGCGAACGGCGAGCGCTTCAACATGAACGCGCTGACCGCCGCGCATCGCACGCTGCCGCTGTCTTCGTACATCAAGGTGACGAACGCGTCGACCGGCAAGTGGGTCGTCGTGAAGGTCAACGACCGCGGGCCGTTCAAGCGTGGGCGTGTGCTCGACCTGTCGTATGCGGCCGCCAAGATCATCGGTCTCGTGCATGCCGGCACGGGTCGCGTGAAGATCGAAGGGCTGTCGCCGCAGGAAGCGCGCGAGGCGCGCGACGAGATGTTAGCGTCGCTGTCGTCCAAGTAACGCGACGGTTCGTCCGCCCATGCAGAAAGGGCTGCCTTCGGGCAGCCCTTTTTCGTTTCAGCGGCTCGTGCCGCGCACGCCGCGCGTCAACCATCCTTCAGCGCCAGCGCGCGCGCATACAGCGCGTTGCGCGACGCGCCCGTCAGCGCCGCCGCGAGCTTCGCCGCGCCCTTTACCGGCACTTCTTCCAGCAGCAGCTTGAGCAGCGCGTCGTGCGCGGTGTCGTCCGCCTCGTCGCGATTGGCCGGCGCGCCTTCGACCACCAGCACGAACTCGCCGCGCTGCCGGTTCGCATCGCCGCCGAGCCAGGTCTGTCCTTCGGCCAGGGTGCCCTGGAACAACTGCTCGTGTAGCTTGGTGAGCTCGCGCGCGATCAGCAGCCGACGCGCGGGGCCGAATGCGTCGGCCAGTGCGGCGACGGTTTCGGCGATCCGGTGCGGCGCTTCGTAGAACACCAGCGCGTACGGATGTTGCACGAGTGCCTGCAGTGCGCTGGCGCGCTGCTTCGACTTCGGCGGCAGGAAGCCCGCGAACGTGAACGTGCCGGCCCAGTCGCCTGCCACGCTCAGCGCGGTCACGGCCGCGCTCGCGCCCGGCAGCGGGACTACCGCGAAGCCCGCGTTGCGCACGGCGTCGACGAGCCGCGCGCCCGGGTCCGAAATGCCGGGCGTGCCGGCGTCCGACACGTACGCCACGCGTTCGCCCGCGCGCAGCTGCTCGATCACGCGCAGTGCGGCTTCGCGTTCGTTGTGCTCGTGCACGGCAACGAGCGGTTTCGAGATCCCGTAACGGGCGAGCAACTGGCCCGTGTTGCGGGTGTCTTCGGCGGCGATGCGGTCGGCGAGGGCTAGCACGTGCAGCGCGCGCAGCGTGATGTCGGCGGTGTTGCCGATCGGCGTCGCGACCACGTAGAGCGCGGCGCTCGGGTAATGCTGCGTTTGCGCGAGTTCGAGGAGGGCAGTCATGGCAGGCAATGCGCGCAATCGCGGCGCAAGCGGAACAAGGACGGCATTGTGCCACGCGCAGCCGGCCGCGCCGGGCGGCGCGCGCGGATTGCCGGCCACCGGCGACAACTTTTCCGGCGCCGCGCGATCCAAACCGGTCGGCGCGGCGTTCGAGCAGCGTGCGCGGCAGTTCCTCGAGCGTCGCGGCCTCGCGTTCGTCGCGGCCAACGTGACGATGCGCGGGGGCGAGCTCGACCTCGTGATGCGTGCGCCCGACGGTGTGCTCGTGTTCGTCGAGGTGCGTGCGCGGCGCAGCACGCGGCACGGCGGCGCGGCCGCGAGCGTCGGCTGGCGCAAGCGGCGGCGTCTGATCGCGGCGGCGCTTGGTTTCTGGGCGCGGCACGGCGCGGGCGCCGCGTGTCGCTTCGACGTCGTCGCGTTCGAGGCCGGCCGGCTCGACTGGCTGTGCGACGCATTTCGTGCCGACGATGTGTAGCCGCGAGCTGTGACGAGATGTAAAGAGTTCTTGCCGTACCCCCGGACAGGGCGCCGGAGTGCGGTAAACTCGCCGCACCCATGATGTCGCGCGCTGCGTGCCACGCGCCCAGTTCACCAGGAATCGATGTCAGTCGAACGTATTCAGCAACATTTCCGCGACAGTGCCGCGCTTCACGCCGAGGCGGCCGATGCGCTGTCGCTGCCGATCGCAGCCGCGGTCGATGCGATGTTCGCCGCGCTGGCGAACGGCAACAAGATCGTCGCGTGCGGCGACGGCCCGTCGGCTGCCGCTGCGCACTACCTTGCCGTGTCCCTCGTCGGCGGCTTCGAGCGCGAGCGTCCTGGCCTGCCGGCGATTGCGCTGGCCACCGATGCGTCGCAGGGCGGGCTCACCGGTGCGGCGGCCGCCGATCAGCTGTTCGCGCAGCAGGTGCGCGTGCTCGGGCAGACGGGCGACATCCTGCTGGTGCTCGACGCGGGCGGCGCGTCGCCACGCGTGCTGGCCGCGATCGACGAGGCGCACGAGCGCGAGATGACCGTCGTCGCGCTGACCGGCGGCAACGGCCGCGCAGTCGCGGCCGCGCTGTCCGCCACCGATATTCCGATCAGCGTGCCCGCCTCTCGCGCGGCGCGCGTCCACGAAGTCCATCTGCTGACTATCCACTGCCTGTGCGACGGCATCGACGCGATGCTGCTGGGTGAGGATTGAACGAAGGAGAGCCGTCGATGAATCAAAGCCGCGTCAAAGGGACGCTCGTCAGAACCACGTTGCTCGTCGCGCTGACGGCGGGCCTTGCCGTGTCGCTGCAGGGCTGCGTGCTCGGCGTGCTGGGTGCTGCGGCAGGCGGCGGCGCGCTGATCGCGACCGACCGCCGTACGCTCGGCGCGCAGACGGAGGATCGCGAGATCCAGGTCAAGTCGCTCACGCAGATCAACAACGGGCTGCCGGATCAGTCGCACGTGAACGTGACGGTGTTCAACCGCCGCGTGCTGCTGACGGGCGAAGTGCCGAACGATGCATCGAAGCAGCGCGCCGAAGAGATCGTGCGCGGCATCAACAACGTGAACGGGATCGTCAACGAGCTGTCGGTCGAGCCGGCGTCGTCGCTGTCGTCGCGCGCGAACGACTCGTATCTCGAAGGGCGGGTGAAGTCCGAGCTGATCGCGACGAAGGGGGTGTCGGCGAACTACTACAAGGTCGTCAGCGAGCGCGGCAATATCTACCTGATGGGCCTCGTGACGGTCGACGAAGGCAATCGCGGCGCCGATGCGGCGAGCCAGGTGCCGGGCGTCGAGAAGGTCGTGAAGGTGTTCCAGTACATCCAGCCGCAGGACGCGCAGGCGTTGCAGGCTGCGTCGCCGAGCGATGCGTCCGGCGCGCAGGCCGCCGCCGCACCCGCAGATTCCGCGACGGTCGGTGCGGTGCCCGATGCGTCGGTCCAGTCCACCCCGCTGCAACCGCCCGCGCCGATCTCGAATTCGTCGAGCGTGCACCCGGGCAACCCGAAGGCGACGCCGCAATGAAGCTGATACAGATCAAACACTGGATGGTGCAGGGCGCCGCGGCTGCGGCACTCGCGGCCGGTGCGCTCGGCACCGCGCATGCCGATGTCGCCGATGGCCTGAGGGTCGCGCGCGGCAACGCCTGCATGGGCTGCCACGCAGTGGACCGCAAGCTCGTCGGCCCGTCGTTCAAGGACATCGCCGCGCGCTACAAGTCCGATCCGCAGGCCGTCGCGAAGCTGTCGAAGAAAGTGAAGGACGGCGGCTCGGGTGTGTGGGGGGCGATTCCGATGCCGGCGCACCCGCGCATGAGCGATGCGGATCTGCGTTCCGTGGTCGAATGGGTGCTCGCGGGCGCACCGTCGAAGTGACGCATTTGGGTAGCGAACCCCTATTGCCAAGCGCGGAAATGCGTGTGTATGATGGTTGTCTGTTGGGGCGGTAGCTCAGCTGGGAGAGCGTCGCGTTCGCAATGCGAAGGTCGGGAGTTCGATCCTCCTCCGCTCCACCAATAGAATCAAGGGCTTAGCCGATGGCTTGAGACAGGAAGCATATTTTTGCCCCAAGTGCAAAGATATGCTTCCCTGACAAAGTGCAACGTTATGCTTCTCGAACAACAAAGCCGGCCTTGTGCCGGCTTTGTTGTTTTTGCGCGACTAACTGTAGCTCGGCCGTGCCCGGACATGTATCGAGCCTAGGCGAATAGGTGAATGCGCCGTCGAGATCACGCGACCGACCGTGGCCCCTTTCACCCCTAAATCTGTTGGCGATCGTCGATGAAATCATGAGCAGAGTGGCTTAGATCGAGTGTGGGTCTCGTGCGCCGCACGAGTTCAGGCGCATAATCGGCCACAATCCGCCAGTCGGTTCCTCGGCTGGTGACAACTCAACGAATATTTCAAGCGATCGATCGTGCAATCACCTGAACTCGCTGGGGGTGATCTGCGGATCCAAGACGAGTCTTGGGCGTAGATGGCCTAACTCATCCAGCATCGGGAGGGTCATCGTTCTTGAGCTCGGCGAATTTGGCCGCCATCGTCGGGTTGCCCCGAGTCAACCTCTTGATCGTCACGTCCTGAGCCTTGTCGTTTGCAAGACGAAGGTTCCGATCGGTGCCGAGCAGGGCTTCCTTCGTCTTCTGCAGGTGGTCGATCGACTTGTCGATCTCATCGATCGCCGTTTGGAAGCGCCTAGCAGGCCGTTGAAATCCCCCCGCCGATCCGTCACGATGTAGCGAACCCGATCCCAAGGCACGAAGGCAGCATGCGAGGCACCGACAGCTACAACGAATCCCTGTTCAGTACAGTCAGACTGGAGGAGTTCGTACCGCAAACGCATCCGCTGCGCCCGATCCGGACTTGGATGAACGAGGCGCTGTCGAATATGGATGCCAAGTTCTCGGCGATGTACGAAGCGGACATCAAAGGCGGTCGGCCGAGCATTGCGCCGGAGAAGCTGATGCGGGCGATGCTACTTCAGGTGCTATACAGCATTCGCAGCGAGCGGCAACTGGTCGAGCAGATCTCGTACAACCTTTTGTTCCGTTGGTTCGTCGGCCTGTCGATCGAAGACGCGGTGTGGAATCACTGGTGTTCAGCAAGAACCGGGATCGACTGATCGACTCGACGCAGTGACTGACCTGTTCAACGCGACGGTGGAAACGGCGCATAAACGCGGCTTGCTGTCGGGCGAGCACTTCAGTGTGGACGGCACCTTGATCCATGCGTGGGCCAGCCACAAGAGCATCCGGCGCAAGGATGGCGGGGACGATGATCGTCCGCCTGACAATTGGCATGGCGAATCGCGCAGTAATGAAACGCACGAATCGAAGAGCGACGAGAGCCGGCTCTATCGCAAGAGCAATGCCGCGCCAGCCTTGCCGAGTTACCTGGGCCATGTGCTGACGGATACAACCGGCACGGTCTGGTCGTGAACGTTCAGGCCAGCGAGGCGAATGGCCGAGCGGAACGCAAAGTGGCGACGGACATGCTGCGCGATGTGTCGGGTTCGACGTGCGTATTACGGTGGGCGCAGACAAGGCGTACGACACGCGTGGATTTGTGAAGGCCTGCCGCGACTACAACGTGACGCCGCACGTCGCACGCAACACGAAGCGCACCGGCGGAAGTGCAATCGATGGTCGGACGACGCGGCATCTCGGTTACGCACTGGTTACGGCAAAACGGAAATGCATCGAACAGTGCTTCGGCTGGGGCAAACGGATCGGGCCGATCCGGCAGGTGATGGTGAGAGGCTTGGAGAAAGTTGATCAGTTGCTCACGCTGACGATGGCGGCCTACAACCTGACGCGGCTGAGAACGTTGGGATTCGTGCGTCCGCAGGGCGCGTAATGCAGGAAATCTGGCGGGAAATACCTTCGCCGGCCGGGCTCTACCGCTGAACCCGGCGTGACGCAACAAAATTGCCGAGCCGTTAAGCGAATTCATGTCATTTGCGAGAGTGGTCTGAATCCGGTCGATGGGTATTTCAACGGCCTGTTAAGGCGGCCCGGGGCGGAGCAGCCCTGGTGCCCCGTTAAACCGTAGACCTATTCACGATGACAGACCGATTTTCCCGTTATGGGCGACGTACGATCCAGACCATCGCCCTTATTGCCGTGTTTGGCCTCGGCGCATGCGATAAGCATCCTGGCGCCGTGGCGCAACAACTCGACTTGGCGAACCTGCCGACGCACTACGACACGCTCGGCGCAAGTTCATTGACGCTGAACTACACCCCTTGGTACATCCATCAGTGGGGGATCGAGGGACCCGATGGGTCAGGGGTGACTGGCGGTGGCCCTAATGTATGGCCGGCGGGAGCGGACGGCAAGCCGTCCGGCGGCGGTGCTGAAACGTGTTGCAGCGACATCCCTACAGCATGGCAGCCGGATCTGAGGCTGACGGTGCGCTGGCTGGTCGACAAGAAGCAGGACGGGAAGACACCGGGGTACTGGTACAAGGCCGAGAACGTTCGGATACCGAAATATGGGCGAGTGATGGGAGGCCTGTGGGCCGTCTTCCTGCCGGGTGACCGGGTTCGCATCATGGTAGCGGACGGCCAGAAAGGGGATGCTAACGACCCTGGCATACGCCCCCCGGACAACGATCCGTACATCGCGCACGGTGTGGTGGATCAGGAATGGAACCGGTTATACCGTGACGGAGGAAACACACAATGAGCGTCAAATGGGCCGACCCCATGCCCCAGGGGGGGGCGTCTGGTGGGCAGCGTCACGGCGTTGAGGAAAGGGCGCGCGCTGGTTTGCGACGCATTGATGTCCTGCCCCCAGACGCTCCACATCACGCTCTTCTTTGACGGCACGAACAATAACGACGTGCAGACCAATCCGTTACGGGATTCGCTCGCTCGCACGCATAGCAACGTTGCTCGACTTTACAGCGCGGCACAGGATAAGAATGAAGAAGGAATATTTCGTTTCTATATTCCAGGCGTAGGTACGCCGTTCAAGGAAATTGGCGAGTTGACGTACTCGACCGATGGTAAGTCGATGGCAAAGGGTTTCGGCAGTCGGTGCGTGTGGGGCTACACGAGAGTGCTCAATGCCATTTACAAGGCCATTGCTACGGACAAGACCCGATTTCTGATTCCGGATGACAAAGCCAACGACATTTGCGCAGCCGTAGCCGATGGCCACAAACTCCCGCTGGTCGGCTGCACCGATCGACTGGGTCTCGCCCATAAGCAGGCCGTCGATGAGGGACGATATCCGCAGACGGTCAAGCAGATCTGGATCAACGTGATCGGCTTCTCGCGGGGGGCGGCATCCGCGCGCGTCTTCGTGAACAAGCTGATGAATGAATGGGCACCGAATGGGCGGATTGGCTACCAGACTGGCAAGTATGCACTGAACTACAAGGTCAACTTCGTCGGTCTTTTCGATACGGTTGCCTCCGTTGGACCACCCGACTCGACGCGCGCAACCGTGGACTTCGGCGCATTCGACGGGCACTTCGCATTCGCTGACGACGGCCGGCTTAATATCCCGAAGGATGTGCGATTTTGTTATCACGCGTTCTCGGTACATGAGCAACGCATGAGTTTCCCGCTTGACTCGATCCGCAACGGGGACAGCTACGGTGGCGGCATTCGTGAAGAGGTGGCCTATCCAGGCGTCCATTCAGACGTGGGTGGCGGTTACGCCCCCAACGAACAGGGCAAAGGAGGAGCCACGTCGAAAGCGAATGACGACAGCCACAAGCTAAGTCAGATCCCGCTGCACGATATGTACCTGAAGGCGGCCTCGTATGGTGTGCCGTTGGTGGATAGTGATTCGATAAGCAAACGCGCAGATCTCGTATGCCGTCTTCTGCTTGAAACAAAAACAGATTGATGCGTTCAATGCGTGGCGCAAGACCGTCGAGAATGTCAGCAGCGTAGAAGACGCGCTGAAGGTCGGACTCGGTCAGATGTTGGCATGGCGAACGCTGCGTGCGGATATCGGCAATCCGCAGCGCTATGTCACCGGACAGCCATTCTTCAAGCGCGCCCACGAAGACCAGATGACGCCGCACAAGGTTCAGCAGGCGCTCCCGAAGGCGGCAGAGAACGATGCGACGATGAAGAAACTGCAGTCGCAATACGATCTCCTCCGGGCAAATGCTATGACATCGTCGATCGGCGGATACGCGTCGTACATGAGCTCGACACCACAGGTGAAGGTGATTCGCGAGGCAATGGATCGGCGCAACGAACAACTGGCCGGCGCGGTGGCTCATCCCGGGGTCAATAAGCCCAAGCCTGCGCGTCCGGGGGAAGGACCGCTGGATGTTGCGACCAATGATCAGACCGACCTGCGGCAGGGCGCGGAAGAAATGCGGCTGCTTCTGGGGTACCTGTATCCGGACCAGTGCGAACGGTGGCAGGTGAAGCGCACGGAACATCGTCCGGTGGTGATTCCCGGCGGCGAAATGATCAAGGTGCCGCCAACTCTTGTTGTCGCGCACGATCAACCGGGGAGCGACTCTCCCTGCGTCACACTTGCGTATAGCGGAATATTGCTCAACTCGACCTGGTCGACGATTGTGCAACATTATCGAGTGCAGGACGACGTGATGGCTGCGCCATTGCCGGGCGTGGAATCATTCCTGCGCCAACATACGTCGCCCGACGCCGTGAACAAGTTGCCCGCGGCCGCCATTACCCTGTTTGACGACTACGTGCACGACAGCCGCTGCTGGTTCCGGATACCGTATTTCCATGAATATGCACCCGGGGGATATGGTTTCCCGCGAGTCATATTTGCAGGCGGGGACAATCGCAAGGCCTATCTCGGCCTCGCATCAAACGCTTCGCAACTGGACCTCGGCACTGGCCAAACCCAAGCCGGCTGGGCGTGAAGTGGGCTGGAAGCCGCTAACCTGGATCTTCGATGGAACTACAGACTACGTCCCCGCCAGCGCGCCTGATGGGGTTGATCGACGGGGCGGTATGTCCGCCGAAGGTCGTGCCATTACTTGAACGCTCCGGCGTACCGTTCCGCTCCGTTTTCGCGGGGTTGCCCGAAGAAGAACTCGGACCCGCTTCGCTTTTCTTAGTGCCGGTGAGCGACACGGATTCGGACTGGTTTGCGGAGCTCGATCAACTCGACCTTCAAAGTCCATGTTTGTCGTTGATCTGGAGCCGGGTCGAAATGGATGCGCTGGTCACGCACCTGCAAGCGTTCCTGTTTGCGGACATTGGCGACAACATGACCGCTATGGTCCGGTTCTTTGACCCGCGTAACACCGGCGTGGTCTTTGACGCATGGGGCGAGCAGGTTTGCGCCATGTTCATGAGCCCGATCGAGCAGTGGATGTATCGGGGGCGCCACAAGGCGTGGCAGCGCATCCAAAACGATTCGACCTCCAACGCGCGGATATGCCGCTCCATCATGGTCCAGCTCGAGCAGGCTGATATTGACGTCCTCACGGCACATACGGAGCCGGACGAAATTCTTGCTGCGCTGATCGAGTCCGGTGATGCCAACGGCGATCGCCCGTATTTTGACCGGTTTGAGGACTTCATTCCCCGATACCACCGCGCGGTGCAGTGGGGAGTCACTGAGCCGGGGGATCGCCTAGTTTTCTGCCAGTACACCTACCTGTACGGCGTCGATTTTGATCGGCATCAGGTTATCCATGATCTACTAACTCGGCGTCAGCAGTCGCACGAATTGTTCGGCGTCGCCATCGCCCGGGTCCCGATGAATGTCTGGGCAGAGGTTGAGATACTGACGGCGCGCGACACGGAGCCTGCGTCGCAGTCAGTCACGCTATAAGGGGAGCAAGATGGCATTACAGATGATCGTGGTCGGTGATGAAACCTCGCACGGCGGGCGAGTGATCACCGGTTCGGAAACTCACAGTATCGACGGCAAAAAGATTGCACGCCTGCATGACCTTGTGGACTGTCCAGAAAAATATCCGGACGGTCGACCGCACGGCATCAACAAAATTATCGAGGCGCATCCGACGGTGACGATCGATGGCCAGCGCGTCGCGTTGCACGGCCATCATACCGAGTGCGGGTGCACCTTGATTGGCAGCATGACTGCCCGCGTCGGTGACTGAACCAACGACGTCCGAAGCGGACCTCGGACCTCGTATGGCACAGATTTGATTTCTTCGTTTACCGGCAAGGCTGGCCCAATTTTGCGACAGCGGTTGCCCTGGCATTGCTCGACGTTAGGAACTAGGCCAATGAATCCGTACCCGTAATGGAGTTCCGCTTCTCGATACGCTGCGAGCCAGTATCTCTGTGTGCGGGGCGTGCGATGAGCCAGTGTGGTGGCAGCATCAGGCTCGAATAGGACACGATATCGTTCGACGGCGATTTCTAGCTTTTGAATACTGACGCGTTCGAGGATTGCTAACGCGTCTCGCCGATCGGCAAGGGGTTTGTCGAATTCGGGGATGATCTTTCCCTGTTGAGCAAGTTCGTCGAGGACGGCAGGGGTAAGCTCAATGAAGTTTGAGTGGCGGCCTGGCTTCTGATCGATACTGCGGCATGCGATCGATGAATCACCGCGGTTCAGGACTTCCCAAAGCTGTCCGTCCCACAGGAAGCGAGCGCCGGGGCTGATCGAGAGCGTGACCGATTGACGGGGGGATGTAGTTTCGGATTTTGCGAAGGAGCGGTATGCGACGGCTGCATGTCTGTCCCGGAAAACCAGCGCTTCCTGCGGATTCGTTAGGCGATCGCTGGGCAAATTGAACACAACCCGCCCACATGAGATCTCGGAGTACAACGTGTCGGCGATATCAAGGAGGTCATTAAGTACTGAAGCGATAGTGCTCCACGGGCGACACGCGATGCGTTCGTGGAGGCGGGCAATTTGCGACACGTCGTTCTGGGGCTTCCACGCTTTGTAGTCGCGCAAAAATTCAAGGTTCTCGATGAGCGCCCATGAGTTTTCTCGCGACGAGCGGATAACGAAGGTCGCGCCGAGGTCTGAGGCTGCCTGCTCGGCCGCAACCCGCTTAGACATTCACGGTTCGTCCTCGACTGAACAAAGTGCAACGAATTCGTTCGCATCCCGACAAAGTGCAAATATATGGTTCCGCCCAAATCATCGAGGACGGATTTCGGAGGCCAACTGATGCGGCGTCAGTGCAGAGACATGGTTCCAGCCATCGTGGAAATATGCTCCCTGTCGCACACTTAGGCCGGTTTTTTCATTTGGGCTCTACTTCCGTCATAGCCTGGTTCGACACCCTGCCGGGTGACATCAGGGTGACAGGCGGGTGCCTGTCGAAGGCCGAGGATGCTGGCCGGCAGGATGCGGTCGTTTCCGCGGTTTGGCAATCGCACGAAGCAATCGCGCGACGCATTCGCGCGCGGATTGCGCTGCACGCCGGCTGGGCCCCTTATCCCGACCGTTCGTCGGCAGCCGCCATCACCCCCGCCCGAAACTCGGCCGCTTCGGATCGTACGTCCACCCCGGCACCAGATAACGCATCGCCATCGCATCGTCGCGCGCGGTGCCGCCGACTTCCCGATACAGCGCGTGCGCGGCCTCGACCTGCGCCATGTCGAGCTCGATCCCGAGCCCTGGCCGCTCCGGCACGGCCACCCGGCCGCCGACGATCTCGAGCGGCTCGCGCGTGAGCCGCGCATCGCCTTCCTGCCAGATCCAGTGCGTATCGATCGCGGTGATCGTGCCGGGCGCCGCCGCGGCCGCATGCGTGAACATCGCGAGCGACACGTCGAAGTGGTTGTTCGAATGCGAGCCCCACGTGAGCCCCCAGTCGCGGCACAGCTGCGCGAGCCGCACCGAACCCTGCATCGTCCAGAAGTGCGGATCGGCGAGCGGGATGTCCACTGCTTGCAGCCGTACCGCATGATCCATCTGCCGCCAGTCGGTCGCGATCATGTTGGTCGCGGTCGGAATGCCGGTTGCGCGGCGGAATTCGGCCATCACTTCGCGGCCCGAATAACCGCCTTCCGGCCCGCACGGATCTTCCGCATACGCGAGCAGATGGCCTTGCCCGCGGCACAGCGCGACGGCTTCGTCGAGCGACCATGCGCCGTTTGGATCGAGCGTAGCGCGCGCGTCGGGAAAGCGCGCCTTGATCGCGGCGATCGCTTCCATCTCGTCCGCGCCGGCCATCACGCCGCCCTTCAGCTTGAAATCGACGAAGCCGTAGCGCTCGACCGCGGCCTCGGCCTGCTGCGCAATCGCAGCTGGCGTGAGCGCCGCTTCGTTGCGCAGCCGGAACCACGGGTCCGCCGCGTGCGTCTCGTCGCGATACGGCAGGTCGGTGCGGCGCCGCTCGCCGATATAGAACAGGTACGCGAGCATCGGCACCGCATCGCGCTGCTGGCCTTCGCCGAGCAGCGCCGCGACCGGCACGTCGAGATGCTGGCCCAGCAGGTCGAGCAGCGCGGCCTCGATCGCGGTGATCACGTTGTCGAGCCGCAGGTTGATCTCGTGCGGCTGGCGCAGCACGGCCGCCTCGCCGGCCGACGTCACCTCGTGCCGGATCGTGCGGCCTGCGCCTGCACCGGTGCCGGACAGCGCCGCGCGCACCGCGTTGAGCGTCGCCTGGTAGCGTCCGATCGACTGGCCGACGACGAGATCGGTCATCCGTTCGAGCGCGTGGCGGATACCTTCGCCGCCCGGCACTTCGCCGACGCCCGTATGCCCGCTGCTGTCGTCGAGGATCACGAGGTTGCGCGTGAAATACGGTGCGTGCGCACCACACAGGTTCAGCAGCATGCTGTCGCGGCCGGCGACGGGGATCACCTGCATGCGCGTGACGCGCGGGGTGCCGGCACGGCGGGATTCGGACATCGGTTCGCTCCTGGTTCCGTAATGCGCGGGCCCGCCGGACGCACCGGCGCAGCCAGCGCCGTTCATGTCAGCTCGACGCGGCGGATCTCGCCGACGACGAACAGGTAGCAGATCACGGCGACGAGCGCGTGCGCGACGACGTAGACGAGCGCGCCGTTGAACGAGCCGCTGCGGTCGACGATATAGCCGATCGCGATCGGCGTCGTGATGCTGGAAAGGTTGCCGCACGTGTTGAGTAGCGCGCCGCTCAGACCCGCGATCTGGCGCGGCGCGGTATCGGCGTTGACGGCCCAGCCGAGCGCGCCGAGTCCCTTGCCGAAGAACGACAGCGCCATGAACAGCACGACGAGCACGTGCGAGTCGGTGTAGTTGCAGACGATCATCGACATCGACAGCAGCATGCCGATCACGATCGGCACCTTGCGCGCCACCGACAGCGACCGGCCCTGCTTGAGCAGCGCATCGGACACGATGCCGCCGAGTATCCCGCCAAGGAATCCGCACACGGCCGGGATCGACGCGACGAGCCCCGCGTTGAGGATCGACATCCCGCGCGCCTGCACGAGATAGACGGGAAACCACGTGATGAAGAAATAGGTGAGCGCGTTGATGCAGTACTGCGCGACGTACACGCCGACCAGCATCCGGTTTCTCAGGAGCGCCTTCACGTGATGCAGCGACGGGCCGCCGTCGCGCGCGCCCGTCGCCTGGTCGATGTTGACGAGCGCACCGCCTTCGGTGAGGTAGTCGAGCTCCGCGCGGTTGATGCGCGGATGCACCTTCGGGTCGTACATCGTGCGGTTCCACACGAGCACGAACGCGAAGCCGAGCACGCCCATCACCGCGAACACCGACTGCCAGCCGAACGCATGCACGAGCCAGCCCATCAGCGGCGCGAACACGACGGTCGCCGCATATTGCGCGGCATTGAAGATCGCCGACGCGGTGCCGCGCTCGGGTGCCGGGAACCAGGTGGACACGATCCGGCTGTTGGCGGGAAACGACGGCGCCTCGGCCGCGCCGACCAGGAAGCGCAGCCCGAACAGCAGCGCGAACGCGGCGGCGCCGCCGAAGAAGCCGATCGTTCCCTGCAACAGCGTGAACAGTGACCAGAAGAAGATGCTGCATGCATAGACGATGCGCGACCCGAAGCGGTCGAGCAGCCAGCCTCCCGGCAATTGCGCGACCACGTACGACCAGCCGAACGCCGAGAAGATGAAACCGATCTGCACATGGTTCAGGTGCAGCGAACGGGCGAGGGCCGGGCCCGCGATCGCGATCGCCGCGCGATCCGCGTAGTTGATGGTCGTGACGGCGAACAGCACGGCCAGCACGAGCCAGCGCACGCGGGTGCGCCGGGCCGTTGCCGACGCGGACGCCGGCAGCGCTTGAAGCGGATTCATGACTGTCTCCTCCGAATGGCGGAAGGTGCCGTCGTGCGGCAGGCGCGTCGAGTGCGCGCGTTTTTTCGTGCGGTGTTGTCGGCCGAAAGCCGGACGCCGGACTGGCGGGCCGTGCGTCCGGACCATTCTGTCACGGCGAAATATGCGCTTTCATGCCAATTAATGACTTGATCGATTCAAGGTTTGAATTGATGGTCAGCAACAGTGAATAATATTTTTACCCGGGTGATATTGACATTCAATTTATACCCGGATAAAAATAACGTCATTCCGATTCCTGCCAACGGGCAACCACGATGACCTCTTCCACGCTGCTTCCTTCCTATACGGCTTTCGACGGCCATCGGCGCGTTGCGTCCGGCCCGCCCGCGACAGTGGCGCTGGCGGTCCGGCAGGCGGCCGGCGAGGCGATGTCCGGCGCGATCGTGATTTTCGACGACACGACCGGCCGCTCGATCGACCTCGACCTGCGCGGGTCGGCCGACGAAGTGCGGGCGCGCTACGCGCCGCCGCCGGCCGATGCATCTGCCGAAGCCACGCCCTCTGCCTTGACCGGCGAGCCGGCCAGCGCGGGCGAACAGCGTGGTCGCGGCCGTCCGAAGCTCGGCGTCGTGTCGCGCGAAGTCACGTTGCTGCCGCGTCACTGGGACTGGCTTGCCGCGCAGCCGGGCGGCGCGTCGGTCGCGCTGCGCAAGCTCGTCGAGGACGCGCGGCGCACGCATGCGGCGGCCGACCGGCGCCGCGACGCGCAGGCGCGCGCGTACCACTTCATGTCGGCGATCGCGGGCGACTTGCCCGGTTTCGAGGAAGCCGTGCGTGTGCTGTACGCGAACGACCTCGCGCGGATGGCCGAGCTGATCGCCGGCTGGCCGGACGACGTGCGCGACCATGCGCTCGCGCTGGCGCGCGGCGATCTGCCACCGTCGACCGAAGACTGCTGATGGAGCGAGTGACGCGATGACCGTATTCGATCTGAACCGCGGCGGGCTTGCGCCGGTCGCCGACGAAGTCGACCTCGTCGACCTGCGGGTGACCGGCACCATCCCGTCCGAACTCGATGGCACGCTGCTGCGCAACGGCCCGAACCCGCCGGGCGGCCGCTTCGAAGGGAACGACATGTTGTCGTGGTGGCCGGAGGCCGCGATGCTGCACGCGATCGCGTTCGAAAACGGCCGCGCGGCCGGCTACCGCAACCGCTGGGCGCGTACGCAACGCTGGGCCGCCGTGCATGCGCCCGCACAGGCGCCGCATCTGCCCGACACGAATCCGAATGTGAGCGTGATGCAGCACGCGGGTGAATTGCTCGCGCTGTCGGAGGGCGGTGCGCCGTTCGCGATCACCGCCGCGCTCGATTCGCTCGGTGCGAGCGCGCGGCACGCGGGCTTCGGCGGCGGGATGACCGCGCATCCGAAGGTCGATCCGGTGACGGGCGAACTGATCGCGTTTCGCGCGGACTGGCGCGCGCCGTGGCTGCGCTATGGTGTCGCGGACGCGCAGGGCGTGCAGCGCGTCGATATCGAGGTCGACGTGAGCGCGCCGTCGATGATGCACGATCTCGCGATCACCGAAACCCGCAGCCTGCTGCTCGATCTGGGCGTCGGCTACGACTTCTCGATGCTCGAGCAGGGCCACCGGATGCCGCTGCGCTGGCACGACGACCGCGCCGCGCGGATCGGCGTGATTCGGCGCCACGGTGGCGACGTGCGCTGGTTCGGCGTCGAGCCGTGCTTCATCATGCACGTCGTGAACGCGTACGACTGCGACGCGTCGTGCATCGTGCTCGATGCGGTGCGCTATCCATGGTTCCTGCGGCTCGACGCGCGCACGGGCCGCTTTGCCGAGAATCCGGTCGGCGAGCTGTGGCGCTACGTGATCGATACCGCGAACGGGCTGGTCGACGAAGGGCCGCTCGCCGACGGCGGCATCGAGTTGCCGCGCATCAACGAAAGCCGGACGGGGCGTCGCTACCGCTACCTGTATGCGGTGGAGCAGCCGAACGCCGCGGAAATGCGCGGCGTGATGCGCTTCGACCACGCGCGCGGCACCAGCACGCATTACAGGGTACCGGCCGGCGACCAGAACGGCGAGCCGGTGTTCGTGCCGCGTCCGGGCGGCGCCGACGAAGACGACGGCTGGTTGCTGGTAGTGGTCTACCGCGCGGCGACGGATACGAGCGACGTCGTGATCCTCGATGCGCGCGCGATCGATGCAGGGCCGGTCGCGACCGTGCACCTGCCGCGCCGCGTGCCGGCCGGGTTCCACGGCGCATGGGTGCCGCGCGAACGATGACCGCGAGCGGTGACCTTGAGCGGCTGCGCGCGTCACTGCGCGCGCAGCGCGTCGACGATGTTCAGCCGCGCGGCGCGCATCGCCGGCAGGAACCCGCCGACGAGCCCCATCACCAGCGAGAACAGCAGCGTCTTCACGACGATCGCCGGCGTCAGCACGAAACGGAACGACAGGTCCGAGAACGTCTGGAAGTTGGTCGTCGAGAACGACGCGAACCCCATCAGCGATGCGCACGCGAGCCCCGCGACGCCGCCGACGAAGCCGAGCAGCAGCGCTTCCAGCAGGAACGCGGCGAGTACGTTCATGCGCTTGAAGCCGAGCGCGCGCAGCGTGCCGATCTCGGCGGTGCGGTTCGCGACCGATGCGTACATCGTGATCATCGCGCCGATCATCGCGGCGATCGAGAAGATCGTCGACAGCGTGATGCCGAGGATGTTGATGAAGGTCGACAGCGCCTTCGACTGGTCGCCGTAGAAGGTCTGCTCGCGCTTCGCTTCGTCGGTCAGGCGCGGATCGACGTCGATGTCGGCCTTGAATCGCGCGAAGCCGTCGGCGCTCGGGATGCGCAGCACCATCGACGAATAGCTGGTGCGCCGGAACGACTGCATCAGTTGATCGACGTCGCCCCAGATCTCCGAATCGAAGCCGCTGCCGCCCGCGTCGAACACGCCGACGACCGTCCAGTCGCGCTGCGCGAAATGCAGACTGTCGCCGAGCTGCGTGCCGCTGAAGCCTTTCGCGATCGCGCTGCCGACGATGATCTCCGACGAGCCCGGCGCGAACGGGCGGCCGGCCACGAGCTTCACGCGCGGACGCAGCGCGAGGCCGGCCGGCGACACCCCGCGGATCACGACGTTCGACGGCTTGCCGGTCGACGTCTTCACGAGCGAGATCAGCACGACGGCTTCCTTCGACACGAGCGGCCGGCCGTCGGGGCCGAGCGCGACGGCCGGATGCATTTCGAGCGCGTTCGCCTGCTGATGGTCGATCGAGCTTTGAATCTCGGTTTCCGCGCCTTTGCGGATCACCACGACGTTGTCCGGTTCACCGGTCGACACGAGCGTCTGCGTGAGCCCCGCATCGAGCATCTGCACCGTTGCGAACACGAAGATCACGAGCGCCATCCCGCCCGCGGTGAGCGCGGTGGTGAGTCGCCGGGTCCACAGGTTGCGCGCGATGTAGGTGAGCGGAATCGCCATGCGTCTACCCGATCGCCCGCAGGCCTTCGACCACGCGCACCCGTGCGGCCTGCCACGCCGGCACGAGCGCGGCCGCGATGCCGACCGCGACCGAACACGCGGCCTGCAGCGCCATCGTTTCGGTCGATACCCTGAACACCGGGAAGATGCCGCCCGCCGCCTGCTTGAAGAGGCTCGCGGCCGGCGGCGTCGCGAGCATCCCGAGCCCGCCGCCGGCCACCGCGATCACGACCGATTCGCCGAATACGATCAGTGCGAGAAAGCCGGGACCGAAGCCGAGCGCCTTCAGCGTCGCGTATTCGGCGGTGCGCTCGCGCGCGCTCATCGCCATCGCGTTGGCCATCACGGCCATGATGATCAGGATCACGACATACGACACGACGCGGATCGCCGCGATGATCTGGTTCGACATCGCGACGAAGCCGAGCTGGAACGCCTGTTCGGTCTCGGTCAGCGTCTCGGCGAGCGAGTTCTTGAAGACGGCATCGACGTTGCGCGCAATGGTGGCGCCGTCGTCCGGGTTCGCGACGCCGACCACGAACACGCCGACCTGGTCGGCCTGCTTCGGCGTGCGCTTGCGCACCGTCTCGTTCAGGTAGTCCCAGTGGAACACCAGCTGACGCGTGATCGTCGAATCGTCGCGGCCGTCGAGGATCCCGCGCACGACGAAGTCCCACGTGCCGGGGTAGATCGTTCCCTTCAGCGGAATCACGTCGCCGACCTTGAAGCCGAACTGCGTCGCGAGCTGGCGCCCGACGAGGCAGCCGCGACGATCGCGGTCGTAGTCGGCGCGCTGCTGCGCCGGGAGAATGAATTCGGGGTAGAGATCGAGGTAGTTGTCCGACACCGCGAAGCTCGCGAAGAAGTTCTTCGGATCGCGATACACGCCGCCGAACCAGTTCGAGCGGACCACAGTCGTCACGCCGTCGACGCCGCGAATGCGGTTCTCGTAGCTGACCGGCAGCGGGAACACGAGCGAGATCGCGTTGCGCGTGACGAGCCGTCCGCTCGACGCGGCGGCCGCGCCCGCGTACCACGCGTCGACGACGGTATGCAGCAGCCCGAACGCCAGCACCGCGATGGTCAGCCCGAGCAATGTCAGCAGCGTGCGCAGCCGGTGCCGCAGCGTATTTCGTGCGATCAGCTTCAGCACGTACATCGTGCGCGCTCCCGTCGCTCAGACGGCGTGCCCATCGATCAGCTCCCCTTTTTCCAGATGCACGAGCGATTGCGCGGCGCCGGCCGCATGCGCGTCGTGGGTCACCATGATGATGGTCTTGCCGAGCTCGGCGTTCATTCGTTGCAGCATTGCGAGCACGTCGGTGGCCGATGCGCGGTCGAGGTCGCCGGTCGGCTCGTCGGCGACGATCAGCACGGGGTCGGTGATCAGTGCACGCGCGATCGCGACGCGCTGCTGCTGGCCGCCCGACAGTTCGGACGGGTAATGGCTCGTCCGGTCGCCCAGATTCACCATGTCGAGCACCATCTCGACGCGCTCGCGCCGCTCGCGGCGCGACAGGTGCGTGAGCATCAGCGGCAGCTCGACGTTCTCGAACGCGGTCAGCACCGGCATCAGGTTGTAGAACTGGAAGATGAAGCCGACGTTCGCCGCGCGCCATTCGGCCAGTTGCGCCTCCTCGAGCTGCGAGATGTCCAGGCCGCCCACGCGCAACTCGCCGCTGTCGGGGCGGTCGATGCCGGCGATGAGATTGAGCAGCGTGCTCTTGCCGGAGCCCGATGGCCCCATCAGCGCGACGAAGTCGCCTTCGCCGATGTCGAGCGTGATGTCGGTCAGCACCGGCACGACCTGGTTGCCGCGCCGGTACGACTTCGCGACGTGGCTGATCTCGACGAGGGGCGGCGATGCGTCGTTCACGCGCGCCACGCTATTTCTTCGCGACGGTCACTTTCGCGCCGTCCTTCAGCTTCGCACCCGGCGCGAGTACGACCGTGTCGCCAGGCTTTACGCCGCGGATCGCGACCAGCTCGCCGATCCGCGTGCCGGCCGTCACCGTCGTCGCGTGCACGGTGTCGTCCTTCACGACGAATACGACCGGCCGGCCGTCGCGCTCGACCACCGCGCTCGCCTGCACGGCCGTCACCGGCTGCCGGTCCTGCGGCGTCGCCGGCTTCGACAGGAACGCGATCTTCGCGCTCATGTCGGGCAGCACGCGCTCGTCGCGGTCGACGAAACGCACTTTCACGAGCACGGTCGCCTTCGAGCGGTCGACGGTCGGCACGATGCGCGACACGCGGCCCGCGAAGCGCATGTCCGGCAGCGCGTCGAGCTGGATCTCGCACGGCTGTTCGGCGCGGATCTTCGCGATGTTCGATTCGGCGACGTCGGCTTCGACCTCGAGCGTGTCCATGTCGGCGATCGTCACGACCGCGCCCTTGCTGTCCGACGCGGACGAGAACGGCGTGATGTTGTCGCCGACGTTCGCGTGCTTCGCGAGCACGATCCCGTCGAACGGCGCGCGGATCACCGTCTGGTCGACCGCGACCTGCGCGGCCTGCGCGTTGGCTTCGGCGGACGCGATCGCGGCCTGGTCGCTGTTGACCGATGCGCGCGCCTTGTTCACGCGGGCCGTGTCGGTGTCGAGCTGGGCGGCCGGCACGGCGCCCTTCGGCGCAAGCACCGAGGTGCGGCGCAGCGCGATCTCGGCATCCTTCAACTCGGCCTGCTCGACGCCGAGGTTTGCGTGGGCGACCTTCACCTGTGCAAGCGCCTGCGCGAGCGACGCCTCGACGTCGCTGCTTTCGAGCCGCGCGATGATCTCGTCCTTCTTCACGCGCGTGCCTTCCAGCACGCCGAGCCACTCGACGCGCCCCTGGCCCTTCGACGCGACCGCGGCCTTGCGCTGCGGCACGACGTAGCCGGTCGCATTGAGCTGCGTGTCGTTCTGGTAGGGGTAGGCGGACGTGACGGATGTCGTGTCGACCGTAGGCCGGCCGGTGAGGAGGAGCGCGGCGACGATCGCGGCAACCAGGATTGCGGTCGCGACCACATGGCGGACCCACCGGCGCCGGCGTGGCGCGGGCGCGATCGGACGCCGGTCGATTTTCAGTTTGTCCAGATTGTGATCGGGCAATTTGGGCGCCTCGCGACGGCGGCGGTCTCATGACCGGCCGCGATCCGGTTGGAACGGAAGGAGGCCAGTATAGCGTTGCTGCGGCGGGCGCGAGAGCCGGTTTGTCGGACGATTGGCGCGGGCCCGGGCGGCACGTCGGGCGGGCCCGCAACCTGCGCCTCCGGGGAAACCCGAGGGTTGCAAGGAACGTGTCAACTGGCCGCGCGGGCGGTGCGTTATGGAGCCAGTGCGTCAGTATTTGTCGAGGCGAAAAGGCGAGAGCCGAGCCGCCCGGCGGCGACCGTGAACCCGGCGCGACTGACGTTCCGATGCGGATGCCTCGCATCTTTTACCGGTACGTTTGACTTTTTCTCCGTTAAAGGAAGAACAATGAAGAAGACGCTCGCTTCGATCATGACCGCAGCATTCGCTCTCGCATCGGTTTCGGCATTCGCACAGGCGTCCGCGCCGGCCGCCGACACGTCGGCTGCTGCGCCGGCACCGATGAAGAAGGATCACAGCAAGCCGAAGCACATGCTGAAGCACCACGGCTCGGCAAAGGGCAAGGCGAAGGCCGCAGCCGCATCGGCCGCCGGTACGAACGACTCAGGCGCAGCGAACTAAGCGCGTCTCGTCGGGGCCGGCACCGCCGGCCGCCCGTCGCGAAACCCCGCACGCTTTCGGCATGCGGGGTTTTGTTTTTTCAGGCGTCTGGAATGTCCGGCGCGTCGGCCGGTGGCGCGCGCATCGCGTCGACCACCGTGCGCATGCGCCGCCAGTGCGAGCCTTCCCAGAACACGCGCCCGCACACGTCGCACGCGGCAAAGCGCCGGTGCCGCTGGCGTATGCCGGGCGGCACCCGCGACGCGGCAGCTGCCGCCTCCAGCGGGTGCAGCGGCGCGTTGCAGCGCAGGCACAGCCGGAACGGCCGCATGTGCGGCGCGAGGTCCAGCCGCCCGAACAGCTCGCGCAATTGCTCGGCCGGCTGCTGCGCATGCAGGTAGCAGCCGCGTACGACCGCGCGGCGCTTGAGCAGCTCGCGGTCGCGGGTCAGCACGATGCGGTCTTCGCGCGCGGCGAGCGCGACGAGCTCGTCGTCGCGGTAGTGATTGTCGTAACAGGTGTCGAAGCCGGCGAGCCGCAGCAACTGCGCGAGGCTGCCGAGATGTGCGTCGGCGACGAAGCGCCACCGGTCCGGCTGCGGCGCGGGCGCGCCGTTCGCGGCTTGCCTGGCGCGCTGCGGGTGGATGTCGACGCGCTCGCCGTCGCCGAGCGGCCGGTCGAGGTCGGCCGGCGCGCCGTCTACGCAAAGCTGACCGATTTCCGTATGCGGGACGCCGAGCGCCTCGATCGCATGCTTGAGCGTTGCGTCGCGCGCAAACGCATGCGTGAACGCGCACTCGCGCCGCGCCCGCGCGAGAAACGCGTTCAGTTCGCCGTGGAAGCGGAAGGTCGCGGTCGCCATTCGTCCAGTATCGCACCGCGCACGGCCGGCCGCGGCCGCTGCAAGCCGTCGTCATCTGTGTTTAACTCGCGGCTTCATGGATCGAAGGAGCGGGCAATGGATCTGGGATTTATCGGGCTGGGCGAAATGGGGCAGGCGATCGCGGCGAACCTGCTGAAGGCGGGGCACACCGTGCGTGTCTGGAACCGGTCGCGCGAGCGCGCCGAGCCGCTCGCGGCACTCGGTGCGCAGATCGTTGCGTCGCCAGCCGATGCGTTTCGCGGCGACGCCGTGTTCTCGATGCTCGCCGACGATGCGGCCGCGCGCGAAGTGTTCGACGACGCGCTGCTCGCGCAGGCACCGCGCGGCCTGATCCACGTGAACATGGCGACGGTCTCCGTCGCACTGGCCGAATCGCTCGCGCACGCGCATGCGTCGCGCGGGCTCGACTACGTGGCCGCACCCGTGATGGGGCGCCCGGACGTCGCGGCCGCCGCGCGCCTGACGATCATGGCCGGCGGCCCGGCCGAGGCGATCGACCGCGTGCAGCCCCTGTTCGACGCGATCGGCCAGAAAACCTGGCGGTTCGGTTCGCTGCCGCAGCACGCGAACGTCGCGAAGATCGCGGCGAACTTCACGCTCGCGTCGGCGATCGAGACGCTCGGCGAGGCGTCCGCGCTGCTCGGCGCGCACGGCGTTGCGATGCGCGATTTCCTCGACGTGATCACGAACAGCGTGTTTCCCGGGCCGGTCTACCAGGGCTACGGCGGGATGATCGCCGAGCGCAGCTACGAACCCGCGCGCTTCAAGGCGCGGCTTGGCCTGAAGGACGTCCGGCTCGCGCTGGAAGCCGGCGACGCGGCGGCGGTGCCGCTGCCGGTGGCGAGCGTCGTGCGCGACAGCCTGCTCGACGCACTCGCGCACGGCGGCGGCGACCAGGACTTCGCGGTGCTCGGCGAAGTCGCGCTGCGCCGCGCGGGCCGCTGAGCCGGCGCGCGACAGAAGCGCGGCACACGCGGCATAATCGACGTTTCGTTTTTCTTTCGGTCGAGGCGGTCATGAACCTGCATACGTGGTGGCTTTTCGTGGCGACGGTGTTCGTCGTGTCGGCGATTCCGGGCCCGAACATGCTGCTCGTGATGACGCACGGCGCGCGGCACGGGCTGCGCCGCTCGTCGTCAACGATGGCCGGCTGCCTGAGTGCGCTGGTGCTGATGCTGTCGGTGTCGGCGGCGGGCCTCGGCGCGGTCCTGGAGGCATGGCCGGCGATGTTCAACGCGTTGCGCTTCGCGGGCGCCGCCTATCTGATCTATCTCGGCGTCAAGGCGTGGCGCGCACGCGTCGACGACGCGCCGGCCGCCGACGTCGACGCGGTGTCGCCGGGCGCGTCGGCATCGCGTCTGGCGCTGTTCCGCAATGGCTTCCTGGTCGCGGGCAGCAACCCGAAGGCGATCCTGTTCGCGGCCGCGCTGCTGCCGCAGTTCATTAACGCGTCGGAGCCGACGCTGCCGCAGTTCGGCATCCTGGTCGTCACGTTCGCGGTGATCGAGGTGAGCTGGTATCTCGTCTACGCGTCGTTCGGCACGCGGATCGGCGCGACGCTGAAGAGCCAAAGCGTCGCGAAGATCTTCAATCGGCTGACGGGCGGCATCTTCGTCGGTTTCGGCGCGATGATGGCGCTGGTCCGTCACTGATTCCGGGCCTCGCGGCCTGCGCAACGCCCCGCGCCTCGTCAGAGGGCGGGGCGTTTGCACATCCGGCCTCGGCCTATGCGCGCGGCAATGCGGCCGCACCGGTCCGGCGCGCGGCCGACAGACCGAACCCCGCGGCCGCGCCGGCGAACGCGAAGCCGACGCCGCACACGGCGCTCCATCCGCCCACGCCCACGCGCTGCCCGCGAGCGCCGCGCCGAGTGCGCCGCCGACGAAAACAGCCCGACCAGGAACAAGCCGTTCAGGCGCCCGCGTGCGGGTTCAACAGGTTGATGGCGCGCCGGCCGATCGTCTGGTCGACGCGGTCCACGCCCGCGTCGAGCAGCGCCGCGCCGCCGGCCAGCGAATACCAGCGCGACGCCGCGATGCGTGCACGTCGAAAGCCGAACCAGCCGGCGCCGGCGACACCGAGCACGGCGAGCGCCACGAGCATCGTCACGTGCGCGATGCGCTGCGCAGCGGGCCGTGGCCACGATCGCCTGCGCGGCCGGCGAGCGGCGTGACGATCGCGCCGCCACGCGCCGGCGAACGCGAACAGCGCGATCCCGTGCAGGTCGAGGCCGAACGGCGGCTGCGCGAGCCGCAGCCCGATGGCCGTCCAGAACGCGCTGAACGCCGCCATCGCGAGTGCGGCCGACAGCGCATGCCGGCGCAGCACCGGTTCGTCGGCGAGCAGCCGGCCCATCGACGCGAGCAGCGTGCGATAGCCAGCCGTCACCGCCGGTTGGCGCACCGGCAACCGCCAGCTGCGCCGGCATGCGCTGTCGGCCGCACTCGCGATGGCGGCGTTCAGCGCGTAGAACGCCCGCCAGCCCGCCGTGCCCGCGATCAGGCTTGCGAGCGGCCGCGACAGCAGGATGCCGAGCATCAGTCCGCTCATCACGTTGCCGACCGCACGGCCGCGCTGTGCTTCGGGCGCCATCGACGCGGCCATTGGCACCAGCATCTGGATCACGCTCGACGCGGCGCCGGCGATCAGCGTCGCGACCAGGAACACGGCGCCCGAGCGCGTGAACGCCGGCAGCGTGAGCGCCGCCGCGCAAGCGACGAGCGTCGCGACGATCAGCCGGCGGTTTTCGCGCAGGTCGACGAGCGGCACCAGCAGTACCAGGCCGGCCGCGTAGCCGAGCTGCGGCAGCATCGCGACGAGGCCGGTGAGGCCGGGCGGCAGGCGCAGGTCGGCACTGATCGGGCCCGTCAGCGGTTGCGCGGCGAACAGGTCCATCACGATCACGCCGACCGTCGCGGCGAAGAAGAGCGTCATGCCCGTGCTCAGCGCGGGCGGTGCGCCGCGGCGCATGGCGGCAGGACAGGAATCGGCAGGGCAGTTCATCGGAAGCCTGGGGGGAGGAGCGAAGGAATCCCCATCGTAGGTGGCCGATGTTTATGCGACAATTGAAATATATCTAACATGATTATGCGAGTTTGTTTTGAATACGCGTGACCTCCAGGCGTTCGTCGCGGTAGTCGACAGCGGATCGATGGTCGCCGCTGCCGCGAGGCTCCATCTGACGCAACCGGGCCTTACCCGCCGCGTGCAGAATCTCGAAACGCTGCTGGGCGTGTCGCTGCTCGAACGGCAGAGCAAGCCGCTGAAGCCCACTGCCGCCGGGCGCGACGTCTACGCGCTCGCGCGCAACGTGCTGTGCGCGGTCGACGAGCTGATGGCCGCGGGGGCGCCGGACAGCGAGCCGTCCGGCGAGCTGCGCATCGGCGTGCCGCCGTTCCTGTCCGAACTCGCGCTCGAGCGGCCGATCGACCGGTTGCGCGATGCATTTCCGCGGCTGACGTTGCGCGTGACGGCCGGCTGGTCGCCGGCGCTCGTGCAGGGCATCGAGCGCGGCTCGCTCGATGTCGCGACGGTGATGGTGCCGGCCAGCGCGGCGCTGCCCGACACGCTGGCGGCGACCCTGCTCGGCACGCAGCCGACGGTGCTCGTCGCCGCGCGCGATTTCCCGTTGCCGGACGGTCCGCTATCGCTTGACGTGCTGTCGGGTTTTCCGTGGGTGCTGAGCCAGGACGGCTGCGGAATGCGCTCGGCGCTGAGCCGCGCGCTCGGCTCAGCCGGGTTGCCGTTCGATGTCGCGGTCGAGGCGTTCGGCTCGGAGCTGCAGTTGTCGCTCGTCGCGCGCGGCGCGGGCATCGGCATCGCGCCGCCGAACGCGCTGGCACGCAGCGCGCATCGCGATGCGCTGAGGGTGGTGGAAACGACGGGGCTGGAAACGCGGATCAACGTGTGGATCGTGCACGCCGCGCTGCCGGTCCGCCTGACGCGGCCGGTCGCGCTGCTGGGCGATGCGCTCGGCGACGTGCTCGAGCGGGAAAACATGAAGGGGTCGGATACTGACTAGCGATCTAGAGTGCGCATTCGAGGGAAAATCCTTATTTTCTCTACGGAAATGTTGCAATGCGGAAATCGATTCGCTATAGTTACACCTGTCTCCTCCATGTCTCCTCTGATATGGATTCAGCCCGCCTCTTAGGCGGGCTTTTTTTTGCCCGCGTTTTTGGTGCGGGTCATCCATCTTCCCTCGTTTCGTCCTCCGTCGCCGGCCTCAGAACTTGTACGTCATCCCGACGTAGCTGATGATCGGGTCCGCCTTCAGGTCCGACTTCGACTCGGCGAGCACCGAGCCGTCGGCCGCCTTGATCGTCACCGTCGATGTCGTCTTCAGCGGGATGTACGTCACCGATGCCACCAGCCCGAAATGCTCGGTCATGTTGTATTGCAGGCCCGCGTTGAACACCGGCTGCCACGACGACGACGCCTTTGCCTCCACCGATGTCGTACCCGGCTTGCCCGCGCCCGCCGCGAGAATCGCGCCGAGGTTGTCCTGCGTCTGCTTGATGAAGTTCGTGTTGAGCTGCAGGTCGCTGAACCAGTTGTACGACACGCCGAGGCCGAGGAACGGCCGGAACTTCGCGGTCGCCTGCCCGAAGTAGTACTGCAGGATCACCGCCGGGCTCCACTGCCGCACGCTCTTCACGATCGGGTTGACCGACGCGAGCCCGATGTTCTGCGTGCCCAGCGCGCCGGCAGGGCCGGGCGGCTTGATCGTGCCCTGGCCCGACACCTTGAACACCGGCGGCACGCCGGCCACCGACGTGACCGCGATGTGATCGGTCAGGAAGTGGCTGACCGTCAGGCCGACGGTATCCGCGCCGCTGGTGCGCAGCCCGGTACCCGGCGACGTGAACGACGGCGGCAACCGCAGCGGCGTGTTGATCGGCGTCGGCGCGACGTTGGTCGTCATCGGCGTGCTGCTCTGCTGCGGCATCACGTGGAACCAGCCCAGCGTGACGACGTTGCTGCCGGCGCTCTGCGCGTGCGCCGCGAGCGGCGCCAGGGCGGCGGCGCCGGCCGCCGCGCAGAGAAGGGTCTTCTTCATCACGGCTTGCCTCCTCTTACTGGACGAACGCGCCGATCGTGAAATACGGCGTCGAACCCGCGTTGTCGAGGAAACCGAACACGCCACCCGTGAAGATGAACTTGCCGGTCGGCGTCGTGCTGCTCGCGCCCACGTGGGTCGTCGTGACCGTGCCCGGCACCGCCTGCGTGTAGTCGAGGTTCAGCGCGGTCGCAAGCGATGCCTGCGACGGCTGGAACGGATCGAGCAGCGTGGCCTGCGTGTCGGCCAGAGCGGTGGTGCGGTAGTCGAACTGGCTGTCGACGCCGATGTACTCGCCGTTCTGCGAGCCGAGCGCGATGGTCGTTTGCGGCGCGAGGATCGAGATGCTCGATTCGTCGTCGGCGGTCAGGCCCGGCACGCCGTTGCTGTCCGGCGTCGGGTTCGGGTTCGCGACACCCGTGCGCACAAGGATCGGCACGAGCTGGTTGCGCAGCTTGCCGACGATCATGAAGCCCTTGCCCTGCGGCGTCGCCGACAGCGTCGGCTTCAGCTGGCTCTGGTAGTTGTTGCTCTGGAACGCTCCGCTGCCGTCGGCCGACTGTACGAAATTCGTGCCTTGCTGCGTGCACGCGCCGCCGGCGAACTGGCCGGTCGTGTCGCATTTGGTCCACGAGCCGTCGGCGTTGATCGTCACCTTCGCATCGATCGACGCCGGCGCGAAGTTCTGCGACGGCACTTCGCCGAAGCCGACATGGCTGTACGTGCCCGCGACCTTCGTGATGTCCGTTTCGATCGACGAGAAGCCGATGAACGGGTAGTACGGGAATTTCGTGTCGGGCACCGCGGCCTGACCGAGCACGCCGTTGAACTGGATTTCCTTGCCCGGAATCGTGCCGCCCGCGACGCCTTCGCCGACGAAGATGCGCGCCGGGCGCGACGGATCGAGGCTCGCGCCGTTCAGGCGGAACGCGCACTGGTTCAGCTTGTTGGTCGGCAGCAGCGTTTCCTGCGTGAGCGTGCCGCTGTCGACGGTGCCCGCGCGGGTCGGCGTGACGGTGCCGGTCGTTTCCGGAACCGGCGATTCGACGTAGGTGACCTGCCAGGTCATCTTGGTCGTGTCGAGCTGGACCTTCGCGAGTTCGCCGCTGCCCGCACCGCCCGTGAATACGGTGCTGTAGTCGAGCGACGCGGGGCAGAGCCGGTCTTCGACGAGCGGGGGCGGATTGTCGTCGCCACCGCCGCAGCCGGAAAGAAGGGGGGCGGCAAGGGCCGCCGCCAGAATGAGGTTGCGCTTCATGTTGCTCCTCCAGATTTGTCTTGTACGGCGGCCGGCTCCCTGTCGACCGCTTCTGTTTGCTTGTGCGCGTTGCGCTTGCGTCGTGCCTGACGCCGTCGTGTCGTGCCTTCCTCTCCCTGCCATACGCGGCGGCGCACCGGCCGCCGCCGCGTCCCCGATCGCTACTTGCTGATCTGCGCACCCACGCCGAAGTACGGTGTCGACGATGTCGTCGAATTCGCCGACGTCTGAGTGACGCCGCCGTTCACCGTGCCCTGGATCAGCGCCGCATACAGCCCGCCCGTCGCGATCACCACGCCCGATGCGGACGGGTAGCTCGCGCCGCTCTGCGGCGTGGTCGTTGCGTTCAGCAGGCCTGCCGTCGTCTGACCGTAGTCGAGCGTGAAGCCGTCTTCTTCGGCCTGGGTGGTCGGATTGATGAACGACGCGTTGCTGCCGCGGATCAGTGCGGCCGTGTACTTGAAGTTCGAATCCGCGCCCGCGTAGCCGCCGTCGATTGCGCCGGACTGGATCGCGCTCGCAGCGGCGAGCACCGCGATGCCCGATTCGTCGTCGACCTTTGCGTCGGTGTGCAGCGCCGCATCGGTGCCGAGATACACGTAGCCCGTGCGGACGACCACCGGCACCGTCGCGCCGTTGAGCTGGCCGATCACCATGTGCGCGGTACCCGATTTGCCCGTCGTGCCGACCACCGGGAGCGACGTTTGCGGCAGGATCTGCGGGGCCTGCGTGCTGTCGAGGTAGCTGCCGTTCGCGTTCACCGTCCACGGATTGCCGGTCGTTTCGCAACTGCCGGAGGTCGATGTGCATGCGCCGTTCGCGTCGAACGTCTCGCTCGCGTTGATGCCCTTCGTCGCATAGTTGCCCGACGGCACGAGGTGGTAGAGCAGTGCGTTGTACGTGCCCGGTAGCTTCGTGAGATCGGTCGTCGTGTTCGCGAAGCCGAGGAACGGATAGAAATCGAAGTGGCGGTTCGGCACCTGGCCGACGTTCTTGTAGAGCGGGATACCGGCGAGGCTGATCGTCAGCCCGTCGTACTGGACCGTCGCCCCTGGAATGCCGCCGCCTGCGACACCCATGCCGACCAGCAGCATCGGCGGATTCGCCTGGTTGAAGTCGGCGGCCGTCGAATAGGTCGAGCCGTTCGGCGCGGTACCGGTGCCCGGCGTGAGGACGAACGCGCAGCGCGTCTGTTCGGCTGTCGGCAGCGTGCCCGTTGGCGGGTGGATCACCTTGCCGGTGATGGTCGTGCCGGCGCGGCTCGGCGTGACCGTGCCGGTCGCGAGCGGAATCGGCGATTCGAGCCACTTGAGCGTGTAGGTCATCGCGACCGCGTCGATGTTGACGCTGACGATCTCGCCGCTACCGGCGCCGCCGAGATACGTGCTCTTCACGATGTCGGCGTCCGCCGGGCACAGCGCGCCGCTGACGGGCTGCGATGGCGGCGGCCCTTGCGTGCCGCAGTTCGACCCGGAACATTGTGGTGTGTTGATCGGCGCGGGCGAGCCGCCGTCTCCTCCACCACAGGCAATCAGGAAAGGGGCGATGGCAAAGGCCGTTGCCACCCCCTTCGATAAGGCGTGCGACATGCCGCTGTCTCCAATCGTTTAATTGTGCGAGCTAAGGAAACGCTGATCAATGAGCCTGTCGTCCGCATAACGGACGAGGCAGGTTGCAATTTTCAGATTGACGTAGGAATTTGACGACATGCGAGGTGAGTTTCGCTCGTATTCGGGCCTCACTTCCCGCGTTTTTCACACACATGACGGATTGCTCCCATGAGTCGACAACAGCTGATTTTTCGCGATCACCAGGTTCGCCAGCGCGAACAGACTGAACAGCTGTGCCGTGTTCCTGGCTAGACCCTTGTAGCGCACCTTGCGATGACGAAACAGGTTCTTCACGACATGAAACGGATGCTCGACCCGGGCGCGGATCTGCGCCTTGGTTCGCTCGACCGCGATCACGAGGTCCTTCAGCGGACCTTCCTGCATCGCCCTGATCTTTCCGCGCTTGAGCGCCACGTGCCACTTCACCGTCTTGCCCTTCATCTCCTCGCGCTTGTCCACGCCGGTGTAGCCCGCATCGCCAAACGCTTCCTGCTCATGACCGTGCAGCAGGGCGTGGGCCTGCGATACGTCCGGCTCGTTGGCCGCCGTGGTGACCACGCTATGCACCAGACCCGAGTCGGCGTCGACGCCGACATGGGCCTTCATGCCGAAATACCAGTCGTTGCCCTTCTTCGTCTGATGCATCTCCGGGTCACGGCTCTTCCCGGCGTTCTTCGTGGACGGCGCAGCCTCGAAGATCGTCGCATCCACCAGCGTGCCTTCCTTCATCATCAGCCCGCGCTCGCACAACTCGATGCCGATCTCGTCGAACAGCTTTCGCGTCAGTGCGTGCTCGACCAGCAGGCGCCGGAATTTCAACAGCGTGGTGGCGTCCGGCACGTTCTCGCGCGCCAGGTCGATGCCCGCGAAGGCGCGCATCGCGATGCTGTCGTAGAGCGCATCTTCAAGCCCTTCGTCCGACAACCCGTACCACTGCTGCAGCAAGTAGATCCGCAGCATCCGTTCCAGGCCAATCGGCGGCCGGCCACGCTCGCCCTTCGGGTAATACGGCCCGATCACCGACAGCAGCCGCGACCAAGGGACGACCTTCTCCATCTCGGCCAGAAAGCGTTGACGCTTGGTCACCCGCTTCTTGCCCGCACTTTCCGCTTCCGCAAAACCGATCTGCCGCTGCATCGTCGTGGGTCCGTTCCGTGAGCTTCTTTCTACAACGCCCTTGGCCTCGTCAGCGATGACCGCCAAGCCGAATTGATCAGTGTTTCCCTAATGTCGCTGCCTGGGTTTTTGCTGTCAATTGATGAACTCGTCTAAAAAAGGCGATTGAAACGACCTGCATGTTTCAATTCCTTTCCGGATGGGGCTTCAAGTAAGAATTAAAACGCGACGAGGCTGGCGAGGCGCTGCCGAAGTGGGGCCGCTGCCACGCACGGCCGGCTTGCGAACGGCCTTCCTGCGTATAACGGCAGCGTTTAAAGTGACGGTATCCGGTTTATCCCTATTCGGGATTTACTGGATAAAAAGAAGGGTGAATTAATTCACCGGTAATCGCGCAATGGAAAGCTTGTAAATATTTGTAAATGCGCGGGCATGGTTTTATATATTGCCTGGCACGGGTAAATAAAAAGCCGGCCAGCGGCCGGCTTTGCATCGCGTGCAAGGAGGATCAGCGCTTCAGGCCGCTGTCCTCGGCGGCGCCGATGTTGAGGTTCATGCACTGGATCGCCGCGCCCGACGCACCCTTGCCGAGGTTGTCGAGTCGCGCGACCGTGACGAAGCGCTCTTCGTTGCCGAACACGAACAGATCGACGCGGTTCGTGTCGTTGTTCGCCTGCACGTCGAAGAAGCCGCTGTCGAGATTCGCGTCCGCGTTGAACGGCGCGACACGCACGAACGGTTCGTCCGCATAGTACTCGGCGAACACGCGCTGCACGTCCTGCGGCGTCGCGCGCTTCGCGAGCTGCTCGGGCGAGAAGTAGGTCGTCACGGCGAGACCCTTCAGGAACGGCCCGACGATCGGCGTGAAGATCGGCGCGTGCGCCAGGCCCGTGTGCGCGGCCATTTCCGGCAGGTGCTTGTGCGCGAGCGCGAGTGCGTACGGACGCGGGCTCGCGAGCTTGCCGCCCGGCGCTGCGCTTTCGTACTCGGCGATCATCGACTTGCCGCCGCCGCTGTAACCGGTGATCGAGTAGCTGTGTGCGGCGAACGTCGGCGCGACGATGCCCGCGTCGACGAGCGGACGCATCGCGAGCACGAAGGCCGACGCATGGCAGCCCGGCACCGCGATGCGCTTCGACGTGCGGATCTTCTCGCGCTGCGTGCGGGTCAGTTCCGGCAGACCGTACGCCCAGTCGGCGCTCGTGCGGAATGCGGTGCTCGCGTCGATCAGCGTCGTGTTCGGGTTCTCGACCAGCGATGCCGATTCGCGCGACGCGACGTCGGGCAGGCACAGGAACGTGACGTCCGACGCGTTGATCAGGCGGCGGCGTTCGTCGACGTCCTTGCGCTTCGCCTCATCGATGCGCAGGATCTCGATGTCGTTGCGTGCCGACAGGTATTCGAAGATCTTGAGGCCGGTCGTGCCTTCCTGGCCGTCGACAAAAACTTTGGTGCTCATTTCGTTCTCGCTGAATGAAACGGGAGCCGCGGCGCCCTTAAACCAATATTTTAAGACGTCATCCGGCGGGCCTGCACCGCACGGGGCGAAAAAAAGACGGCCTGCGGGCCGTCTTGTGTCCCTTTGACGCGCACCGGCATTGCTTCGCCGGCGGCGCGGGCGCGTTCAGCGGCCGCCGGCCACCCAGCGGGCCGTTGCTTCGGCAACGCGCCGGCCGAACGCCTTCGCGGTCTCGAGGTCGCCCGGCAGCGGGCCCTCGTCGGGCGTCGCGTCCGCCGGCGACTGCGCGAGCAGGCCCGTGAAGCCGCCGACATAGTTGATGTCGTTGCGTGTGGCCGCCTTCGAGTTGGCCGGCATCATGCCCGTGCCGACCCACACCATTCCATGTTGCATCGCGAGCGTGACGAAATACTGAATCGTCGAGAACTTGTCGCCGTTCATCGTCGCCGAGTTCGTGAAGCCCGCGGCGATCTTGTCCTTCCACTTCTGCGTGAACCACGGTTTCGACGTTGCGTCGGCAAACTGCTTGAACTGCGCGGACGGCCCGCCCATGTAAGTCGGCGCGCCGAACACGATGGCATCCGCCGCGTCGAGGGCAGCCCAGCTCGCGTCGTCGAGCTCGCCGACGGCGATCAGGCGTGCGGTGGCGCCGGCGTCCTGCGCGCCCGCGTGAACGGCGTCGGCCAGTTTCTGCGTGTGACCGTAGCCGCTGTGATAGACGATGACGATGTTCGACATGAAGCGTTCTCCGGAAAGGGACGACAACGGCAGGCGCCGCGGCCTGCCGCGTCACGCGTCGCGGTCAGGCGACGCGGCGGATGCACGGCGGGATGCCGCGACCGGTGCAGCAGAGTCTAGCAAGCCGGAATGACGGGAAAAACGCGCGCCGTGCGCGCACAGAAATTCGTTGCTGCGGGGAATCGGCCAGGCGGCCGGCGCGATACGGTGCGTGCGATGCGCGCTCGGCTATTGCCCGTAAGTGACCGTGAGCCGCGCGGTACCGATCGTCAGCGTGCCGATCTCGTGCTCGAACATCGGCGCGGGGCGACCCTGCGCGACGCGCAGGTCCGTTCCCTTCAGCGCGTAGACGGTGATCACGTAGCTGTGCGGTTTGCCAGGCGGCGGGCACGGGCCGCCGTAGCCGTCGGTGCCGAAGTCGTTGCGCGCCTCGCTCGCGCCGATGCGTCGCAGGAAGCCGGACGCGCTCGCATCGGCGGGCAGGCTCGTGACGGTTGCGGGAATGCCGGCGACGGCCCAGTGCCACCAGCCGTGGCCGGGTGCGTCGGGATCGAAGATCGTGACCGCGTAGCCGCGCGTGCCGGGGGGCGGGTTGCGCCACGTGAGCTGCGGCGAGCGGTTTTCGCCCTTGCAGTCGCCGCGATCGAACACGTTCGCGGGGCCGACGCGCCCGCCCGGCGTCAGGTCGTCGCTCGACACGGTGAACGGGCCTTCGGCGCGCGCGGGCCGAATGGCGAATGCGCCGCAGACGGCGATGCAGAGAAGGGCGGCGATGAACGCAGGCGGACGACCCGAGGGCGCAGGCGAAGTGATCCGGCGATCCACACGCATATGGCGCTTCTCCCGTCACGTGGGCCGGCCCGACGAGCCCGGCGTTTGTTGGCGTTGTGCGTAGCTCGCGCAGCTGATGGCGGCGATGGATCAAGTCTAGCATTAGGGTTCGATGAGCGACGCACGTGCGGCGCGCGACTTCGATCGTTCCTGATGCGGATCCGACGGACGAAAAAAAACCGCTCGCGATGAAGCGAGCGGTTTTTTTCAGCCAGGATGCCGGCCTGCATGCCGGCGCGGCGTCATTCCTTCGGGGCCGTCGCGCCGCCGTGCGCAGCCGACCATTCGGCCGGCGCGTGCAGGAATTTCTCGACTTCGTCGAGCGTCTTCGTCTCGAAGTAGCCCGATGCCTTCGCGACGCGCAGCACGTCCCACCAGGTCGCGAGCGCGTGCAGGTCGACGTCGATGTCCTTCAGGACCGACACGCTTTCCTTGAAGATGTTGTAGTGGAACAGCACGAAGCAGTGGTTCACCGTCGCGCCCGCGGTGCGCAGCGCGTTGACGAAGTTGATCTTGCTGCGGCTGTCGGTCGTCAGGTCTTCCACCAGCAGCACGCGCGAACCTTCTTCCAGATGACCTTCGATCTGCGCGTTGCGGCCGAAACCCTTCGGCTTCTTGCGCACGTACTGCATCGGCACCATCATGCGGTCCGCGAGCCATGCCGCGAACGGGATGCCGGCCGTCTCGCCGCCCGCCACCGAGTCGATCTGCTCGAAGCCGACGTCGCGCATGATCGTCGTTTCCGCCATTTCCATCAGCGCACGGCGCACACGCGGATACGAGATCAGCTTGCGGCAGTCGATATAGACGGGGCTCGCCCAGCCGGACGTGAAGATGAACGGTTTTTCGGCGTTGAAGTGCACCGCCTGCACTTCGAGCAGGATTTTGGCGGTCGTATCCGAGATCGACTGACGATCGTAGCCTGTCATGGGCATTCCTTGGGTGATGAGCGAAGAGCGGGCGCGGGCCCGGTGGCGCAGCAAGGGGAACCTGCCGGAGGGGCCGGGGCGCGATCGGAGGGCCGATCGCATCGCTGCGCGCGTAGCCCGCTATTTTACCCGATTCAGGCCGGTTTTCGGCGGAATTCGCGCAGGTTCGGCGCGCCGCTCACCACCGGCGAAACAAACGGGGTTCGACCAGCTGGATGCTGATGCCGAGGATGCGGCGCTGCACCAACGTGCGCCATTTAGGGGGTGTACACTAAGCGACCCTTAGAAATCGTTCAGTACTTTGTACTTTCTTCTTGCCACTACCCGCCAAGGTTCGATGGCGTGCCGACCCGGCGCGTCGCGTGCCGTCTCGCAGTCGACCATCCCCTCGATTCAAGCAGACGCGGCTCAAGGTGCTGTGTACTGAACCGTCAAAATTTCGCATGTCTCTCGCAGGTCAATCATGGACGAACAACTGAAGCAGGCTGCTCTCGCGTATCACCTGAACCCGAAACCCGGCAAGATTTCGGTCACCCCGACCAAGCCGCTGTCGAACCAGCTCGACCTCTCGCTCGCGTATTCGCCGGGCGTCGCCGCGGCGTGCGAGGCGATCCACGCCGATCCGCTCGACGCGCAGAAGTACACGTCGCGCGGCAACCTCGTCGGCGTCATCACCAACGGCACGGCCGTGCTGGGCCTCGGCAACATCGGCCCGCTCGCCGCGAAGCCGGTGATGGAAGGCAAGGGCTGCCTGTTCAAGAAGTTCGCGGGCATCGACGTGTTCGACATCGAACTGTCGGAGTCCGACCCCGACAAGCTCGTCGAGGCGATCGCGATGCTCGAGCCGACGCTCGGCGGCATCAACCTCGAAGACATCAAGGCGCCGGAGTGCTTCTACATTGAACAGAAGCTGCGCGAGCGCATGAAGATCCCCGTCTTCCACGACGATCAGCACGGCACCGCGATCATCGCATCGGCCGCGATCCTGAACGGTCTGAAGGTCGTCGGCAAGAAGCTGTCGGAAGTGAAGCTCGTGTGTTCGGGCGCGGGCGCCGCAGCGATCGCGTGTCTGGACCTGCTGGTGAACCTCGGTCTCTCGAAGTCGAACATCCTCGTCGCCGATTCGAAGGGCGTGATCTACGAAGGGCGCGGCAACCTCGATCCGTCGAAGCAGCGCTATGCGGCGACCACCGACGCACGCACGCTCGCCGATGCGATCGTCGGCGCGGACGTGTTCCTGGGCTGCTCGAGCGCGGGCGTGCTGAAGCAGGACATGGTCAAGACGATGGGCGACCGCCCGCTGATCCTGGCGCTCGCGAACCCGGAGCCGGAAATTCGCCCGGAAGACGCGAAGGCCGTGCGTCCGGACGCGATCGTCGCGACCGGCCGTTCGGACTACCCGAACCAGGTCAACAACGTGCTGTGCTTCCCGTTCATCTTCCGCGGCGCGCTCGATGTCGGCGCGACGACGATCACGGAAGAAATGAAGCTCGCATGCGTGCGCGCGATCGCCGAACTGGCCGAGGAAACCGACCAGAGCGAGGAAGTCGCGAAGGCCTATGAAGGCCACTCGCTCGAGTTCGGGCCGGACTACCTGATTCCGAAGCCGTTCGACCCGCGCCTGATCATCAAGATCGCGCCGGCCGTCGCGCAGGCCGCGATGGATTCGGGCGTCGCCACGCGCCCGATCGAGGACATGGATGCGTATCGCGAGCAGCTCGGCGCGACCGTCTACCGCACGGGCATGGTGATGCGCCCGGTGTTCGCGACCGCGAAGAAGAAGCAGGCGCGCATCGTGTTCGCCGAAGGTGAGGACGAGCGCGTGCTGCGTGCCGCTCAGTTCGTGCTGCAGGAGAAGATCGCAAAGCCGATCATCGTCGGCCGTCCGTCGGTCGTCGAGATGCGCCTGCAGAAGATCGGCTCGAAGCTGAAGGCCGGCGTCGATTTCGAGATCGTGAATCCGGAAGACGACACGCGCTACCACCGCTACTGGCAGGCCTATCACGACATCGGCGCGCGCGACGGCGTGACCCCGGAAGTCGCGAAGGCCGCACTGCGCAAGTTCAACACGCTGATCGGCGCGATGCTCGTGCACCTTGGCGATGCGGACGGGATGATCTGCGGGATGATCGACACGTACCACACGCACCTGAAGTTCATCGAGCAGGTGCTGGGCCGTGCGAAGGGCGCCGAGCACTACGCGGCGATGAACCTGCTGATGCTGCCGGGCCGTAACCTGTTCCTGTGCGACACGTACGTGAACGAACTGCCGAGCGCGGAACAGCTCGCCGACATGACGATCCAGGCTGCGGCCGAGATCGAGCGCTTCGGCATCGTGCCGAAGGCCGCACTGCTGTCGAACTCGAACTTCGGCAGCGCGCCCTCGGCGTCGTCGCGCCGCATGGCGGAAGCCCGCAAGCTGATCAGCGAGCGTGCCCCTAACCTCGAAGTCGACGGTGAAATGCACGGCGATGCGGCCCTGTCCGAAGCGGTCCGCAAGGCTGCCTTCCCGGGCACGACGCTGTCGGGCGAAGCGAACCTGCTGATCATGCCGAACGTCGAAGCGGCGAACATCGCGTACAACCTGCTGAAGATGGTCGGCGGCGAAGGCGTGACGGTCGGCCCGTTCCTGCTCGGCGCAGCGAAGCCGGTCCACATCCTGACGCCGGCCGCGACCGTGCGCCGGATCATCAACATGACGGCGGTGGCCGCCGCGAACGCGAACACGAAGTAAGTTCGCGCCCGCGTGTGCCGCGCCTCGTGCGCGGCGCAATGAAAAACGCCACGGAACCTGCGTTCCGTGGCGTTTTTTTTATGGGCTTTCCGGTGAACCGCGGCAGTGCGGGCGAGCATCCTGATCGTGAACGCCCGCCGTCTGCCGTTACGCTACCTGCTGGCGCGAATGACCGTCCGTCGGCGAACGCCACTGCGTGAGCAGCGTGTCCCACTTCTGGCGCACCGCGCGCAGGTTGTTCTCCTTCACGTGGCCGTAGCCACGAATGCCGTCCGGCAGCGCCGCGAGCTCGAGTGCGAGCGGGCGGTTGGCTTCGCTCAGCCTGGCCAGCACTTCGCCGATCAGCGCTTCGTACTCGCCGATCAGCGCGCGCTCGGTGCGGCGCTCCCTGGTGCGGCCGAACGGGTCGAGCCTCGTGCCGCGCAGGAACTTCGCTTTCGCGAGCAGCCGGAAGGCCGACATCATCCACGGTCCGTACGCCTTCTTCACGAGATGGCCGTGTGCATCCGTCTTCGCGAACAGCGGCGGCGCGAGGTGGAATTTCAGCTTCCAGTCGCCTTCGAACTGCGACGACAGGCGTGCGAGGAACGCGGGATCGGACTGCAGCCGCGCGACCTCGTATTCGTCCTTGTACGCCATCAGCTTGAACAGGTTGCGCGCGACCGCTTCGGTCAGTGGCTCCTGCATGGCGTTGCCGTCGGCCAGCGCGCGTTCTGCTGCCCGCACCTTGTCGACGAATGCCGAATAGCGCGATGCATACGCGGCGTTCTGGTACGCGGTGAGGACCGTCACACGCTTCGCGATCAGTGCGTCGACCGCCTTCTTCGTGTGCAGCGCGATTACCGTGGCGCCCTGCGCCGGGCGTGCATCGCCGGCCGCGGCCTGCTTCACGCTCGCGAGGTCGTGCGCGGCGCGCCGGCCCCAGCCGAACGCCGCCCGGTTCTTCTCGACCGACACCGCGTTCAGCTCGATCGCGCGTTCGAGCGACGCGAGCGTGAGCGGCAGCCAGCCCTTCTGCCATGCGTAGCCGAGCACGAATGGGTTCGTGTAGATCGCGTCGCCGAGCAGCGCGACCGCGAAGCGGTTCGCGTCGATGAAATCGACGGCCTCGCCGGCTGCAGCGCGGATGTCGTTCTCCGCGGACAGGCCCGGGAACGCCCAGTTCGGGTTCTTGATGAACTCGGCGGTCGGCGTCTGCGCGCTGTTGACGACCACGCGGGTCGTGTCATGGCGCATCCGCGACGTGCATTCGTCACCGGCCGTGACGATCGCGTCGCAGCCGATCACGAGGTCCGCTTCGCCCATCGCGATCCGCGTCGCGTGGATGTCGGTCGGTGCGTGCGAGATCTGCACGTGGCTCATCACGGCGCCACCCTTCTGCGCGAGGCCCGTGACGTCGAGCACGGTTACGCCCTTGTTCTCCAGGTGCGCCGCCATCCCGAGCAGCGCGCCGATCGTGACGACGCCCGTGCCGCCGACGCCCGTGACGAGCACGCCGTACGCACGGTCGATTGCCGGCAGCGTCGGTTCAGGAATCGGCGGCAGCCCACCGCCGTCGACTGCCACGGCCTTCGGCTTCTTCAACTGGCCGCCTTCGACCGTGACGAAGCTCGGGCAGAAGCCCTTCAGGCACGAGAAGTCCTTGTTGCAGCTCGACTGGTTGATCTGGCGTTTCGTGCCGAATTCGGTTTCGAGCGGCTCGACCGACAGGCAGTTCGACTGCACCGAGCAGTCGCCGCAGCCTTCGCACACCGCGTCGTTGATCACGACGCGCCTGGCCGGATCCGGATACGTGCCGCGTTTGCGGCGGCGGCGTTTCTCGGTCGCGCAAGTCTGATCGTAGATCAGGATCGTCGTGCCTTCGATCTCGCGCAGTTCGCGCTGCACGTCGTCGAGCTGGTCGCGGTGATGGATCGTCACGCCCGGCGCGAGCAGCGTTTTCTGGCTGTCGTACTTCTCCGGCTCGTCGGTGACGATCACGATCTTCTTCGCGCCTTCGGACGCGAGTTGGTGCGTGATCTGCGGCACCGTCAGCACGCCGTCGACCGGCTGGCCGCCCGTCATCGCGACAGCGTCGTTGTAGAGAATCTTGTAGGTGATGTTCGCCTTCGACGAGATCGCCGCGCGCACCGCCAGCAGGCCCGAGTGGAAATAGGTGCCGTCGCCGAGGTTCGCGAACACGTGCTTTTCTTCGGTGAACGGTGCCTGGCCGATCCACGGCACGCCTTCGCCGCCCATCTGGCTGAAGGTGCTCGTGCTGCGATCCATCCACACGGTCATGTAGTGGCAGCCGATGCCGGCGATCGCACGCGAGCCTTCAGGCACGTTGGTCGACGTGTTGTGCGGACAGCCCGAGCAGAACCACGGCTTGCGCTCGGTCTGCACGTGCGGCTTCGCGAGCGCCATTTCCTTCGCGTTGATCACCGCGAGCCGCGCGGCGATGCGTGCGCGCACGTCGGACGGCAGTTCGAACTTCTCGAGACGCGTCGCGATCGCCTTCGCGATGATCGCGGGCGACAGTTCGTAGTGCGCGGGCAGCAGCCAGTTGCCCATCGGCACCGACCATTCGCCGCCGGCGCCGTCCTTCTCGTCGAACTTGCCGAACACGCGCGGCCGTTGCGTATCGGGCCAGTTGTACAGCTCTTCCTTGATCGCGTATTCGAGGATCTGGCGCTTTTCCTCGACGACGAGGATTTCGTCGAGGCCGCGCGCGAATGCCTGCGCACCCTGCGCTTCGAGCGGCCACACGCAGCCGACCTTGTAGAGCCGGATGCCAATCCGCGCGCAGGTTTCGTCGTCGAGGCCGAGGTCGATCAGCGCCTGGCGCACGTCGAGATACGCCTTGCCGCCCGTCATGATGCCGAAGCGCGCCTGCGGCGAATCGATTTCGATCCGGTCGATCTTGTTCGCGCGCACATACGCGAGCGCCGCGTACCACTTGTAGTCTAGCAACCGCGCTTCCTGCACGAGTGGCGGATCCGGCCAGCGGATGTTCAGGCCGCCGTCCGGCATGATGAAGTCGGTCGGCAGCACGATCTGGGTGCGATGAGGGTCGATGTCGACCGATGCCGACGATTCCACCACGTCGGTCACGCACTTGAGCGCGACCCACAGGCCCGAGTAGCGGCTCATCGCCCAGCCGTGCAGGCCGAAGTCGAGATATTCCTGCACGTTCGACGGGAACAGCACCGGCAGCCCGCACGCCTTGAAGATGTGTTCGGACTGGTGCGCGAGCGTCGAGGATTTCGCCGCGTGGTCGTCGCCGGCGAGCACGAGTACGCCGCCGTGCCGCGACGAGCCGGCCGAGTTCGCATGCTTGAATACGTCGCCGGTACGGTCGACGCCAGGACCCTTGCCGTACCACATGCCGAACACGCCGTCGTGCTTCGCGCCGGGATACAGGTTCACCTGCTGCGAGCCCCACACGGCGGTGGCGGCGAGGTCTTCGTTGAGACCGGGCTGGAATACGATCTGGTGGGCGGCGAGGTGCTGCTTGGCCTTCCACAGCGACAGGTCGAGGCCGCCTAGCGGAGAGCCGCGATAACCGGAGATGAAGCCGGCCGTATTGAGGCCGGCGGCGCGGTCGCGTTCCTGCTGGAGCATCGGCAGACGCACCAGTGCCTGGATGCCGCTCATGTATGCGCGGCCGCGTTCGAGCGTGTATTTGTCGTCAAGCGTGACGGACTTCAGCGCGGCTTCAAGCGACGCGCGTTGGCCTGCGTCTAGCGGGGCATTCATTGAAATGTCTCCTCCACCCAGTTTGGGATCTCCAAAACTTCAGTTGCTTCGATGTCTTGTGAACATGTCGGCAGTGGCCGGCATATTGGCCGGTTTTAAGTGATGGTAGCACTGGGATAAACCCGCCGCCCACCAGCTGGCCTGCCGCGATGCATCACCGAAATTGCGCGAGGCGCTGAGTTACATCATGTAAAAGCATGTAAAGCCGTTCCCTTCTTCCTACAAATGCCGTTAATCTTGTCGACCTGCCGGAGGTGCCCGGCCGCGTCGGCCCGATTCGATGCAACCGGGGAGGCGCCGGCAGTTTTAAAGGAGGTGCAATGAACACACGTCATATCCAGAGTTTCCTGATCGTGTCCGCCGCGTTTTTCGCGATGACCGGCCCGGTGCACGCGCAAGGCGCGAGCGCGCTGGCGGCAGCAGGCACACAGATGCGTCAGATCGCGCCGGCGCAGGACGCCGACGCGCAGCCGGCAGCCGGGCACGCCGTCGCGCCGAAGGCGAGCGTGCGTTGATCCGTTCGCGCGGCCGTCGGGCCGCGCCGGAACGACAAAAGGGCGGGAATCTCGTGATTCCCGCCCTTTTTCTTTGTGCCGCCGGTTCGCGCGGACGCCCGGGCTACCTCGGGCCGCCGCATCGCGCGATGGGTCAGGCCTTGTCCTGAACCACGCCGCGGCGGATCTGGTCGAGCTCGATCGATTCGAACAGCGCCTTGAAGTTGCCTTCGCCGAAGCCCTGGTTGCCCTTGCGCTGGATGATCTCGAAGAAGATCGGCCCGATCTGGTTCTCGGTGAAGATCTGCAGCAGCAGGTCGTCGCGCGCGCCGTCGATCAGGATCTTGCGTTTCTTCAGCTCTTCCAGCGATTCGCCGTGGTTCGGCACGCGGCGGTCGACCAGCTCGTAGTACGTGTCGATCGTGTCGAGCAGCTTTACTTCCTTGCCGCGCAGGCCGTCGACCGCGCCGTAGATGTCGTTCGTGCCGAGCGCGATGTGCTGGATGCCTTCGCCGTGGTACGCATCGAGGTATTCCTGGATCTGGCCGGCCGTGTCCGAGCCTTCCTCGTTGATCGGAATCCGGATCTTGCCGCACGGCGACGTCATCGCCTTCGATTTCACGCCCGTCACCTTGCCTTCGATGTCGAAGTAGCGCACTTCGCGGAAGTTGAACAGGCGCTCGTAGAATTCCGCCCATTCCTGCATGCGGCCACGATGCACGTTGTGCGTCAGGTGGTCGATGTAGGTGAGGCCGTGGCCGGCCGGGTTCGGGTTCGCGCCGGCGATCGGCTCGAAATCGACGTCATAGATGCTGATGTCGCCGATCGCGCCCGGCTGCGCGCCGTTCTTGCCGCGCCAGCGGTCGACGAAGTAGATCAGCGAATCGCCGATGCCCTTGATCGCCGGGATGTTCAGCTCCATCGGGCCCGTCTTGTTGTCGAAGCCCCATGCGCCGAGTTCGAGTGCGCGCTTGTATGCTTTCGCGGCGTCCTGCACGCGAAACGCGATCGCGCAGATCGACGGGCCGTGCAGGCGCGCGAAGCGTTGCGCAAACGAATCGGGTTCGGCGTTGATGATGAAGTTGATGTCGCCCTGACGGTAGACCGTCACATCCTTGTGGCGGTGGCGTGCGATCGCTGTGAAACCCATCCGTTCGAACAGTTGTCCGAGTGCTTTCGGATCCGGTGCGGTGTATTCGATGAATTCGAAGCCGTCGGTGCCGACGGGGTTTTCCCAGTTGGGGATCTGCATGCCGTGTCTCCAGTGTGCTTTGCGATTCGCCCGGGCGTTACAGGGTCCGGGCCGGTTTCATGTCGAAGGTGGCGCGCGCCACGCATCGGTTCATGCGACAAAGTGTAGCGGGCAGGGCGGAGCGTAAACTTGCGAACTTGATCGTCCGTGCCTACGATGGCGCAATTACTAGTCTCAAAATAATTCATGGGGGGCAGAAAATGGCGCAGGTCGAATTGGATGCGATCGACCGGCGGATTCTCGCGATTCTTCAGCAGAACGGCCGCCTGTCGAATCAGGAGATCGCCGAGCGTGTGAACCTGTCGCCGAGCCCGTGTCTGCGGCGAATCCGGCGGCTCGAGGAGATCGGCGTGATCACCGGCTACGTTGCGCTGCTGGATCCGCAGAAGCTCGGTCTCGATCTGCTTGCGTATGTGAGCGTGCGGCTCGAGAAGCGCGGCGGCCTGGCGCCGGTCCGTGCCGACGAGACGTCTGCGCGCGCGGGCGCGACCCACGCGGAGCTGTTCCGCGCGGCCGTGCAGACCTGGCCGGAAGTGGTCGCGTGCCACGCGATGACGGGCGACATGGATTACCTGCTGCGCGTGCAGGTCGAGGACATGGCGCATTTCTCCCGCTTTGTGCAGGAGCATCTGCTGCACCATCCGTCGGTGATCGACGTGAAGACGAGCTTTTCGCTCGAATGTTTCAAGGAGACGACGGCGTTGCCGATCCGGTCGGTGCGCTAGGGCGCCGCGCCGTGGCGGAGGGAAAAGGAGAAGACCGGGCGCCGTGTGGCAGCCCGGGCGGCCGACGTCACGCCGTCAGCGCGGCGGGCATCAGCGATTCGATGAACTTCGACGTGCGGTGGGCCTGGCGCTTGAGCGCGTAGTCGAACACCGCGGCCTGCTCCTGCAGCATCTCGGCGACGATCGTCGAGTGGTCTGCCGGCGGCAGCGACAGGTACGCGTCGGCTTCGCCGTACGCATACTCGATACGCATCCCGGACTTTTTCGCGATGTGCATCATCGTTGCATTGCGTGACAGGCAGTGCATGTACAGCATCGTCACGCGCGTGTTGCGGCTGCGGATGGCCGCGCGCTCGAACAGTTTCGAGCCGACGCCGCGGCCACGAGCGCTTTCGAGCACTGACACGCCGAATTCGGCCGTGCGCTTGTCGCCGTCGGCCGGCAGGTATGCCAGATGGCCGACGCCGATCAGCTCGAGCGCGTGGTCGAACACGCCGAATACGGTGTCGCGACCGAAATCGATCGTACGGACATAGTTCTCGATCACGTGGTCGGGGACCATCTGGCCGAAGCGCAGCAGGCGGTCCTCTTCGTCGAGCGAGAGAAAGTGGGTGAGCATTTGCTCACGGTCTTTGGAAGCCAGTTCCCTGACGAGAACCGGCGCATTGGCGGCGCTGCCGACAGCATCGGCACGGCCGTTGAATTGCATGTTCATCGTGGGTTCCTCAGTGTGTGACCGCACAACGGGTTGTGCATTGCAGCAGCATTTTACCCGAGTGCAGCCCCAAGATTGGGGAAAACCCGTACTTTGTCTTGAGGATGAATTCTAAATCTGCTTAGTTAACAATATATCTTATTGATTTTAAAGGGATTTTAAATTCATCGCATGAAATGTGCGGCGGGGCGCCGCACTGTGCCTGCTGCGCAACGCATGTTGCTGCGCGGCAATCAGGCGCCCGTGGCCAGCCCGCGTTCCATCAGGTCGATGACCTGTTCGGCGAAGTCGCGGTAGCCGAGGCGGCCGCCCGGCTTCAGCCATGTGAACGTCCAGTTGATCATCCCGAACACCATCATCGTGACCGACGTCTGGTTTTCCTTCGAGATCCGGTCCGGATAGGCGCGCGCGAGCTGACGCGAGAAGGCCGCGACGATGTCGCGCTGGCGATCGAGCACGATTTCGCGCTGCGCGTCCTCCAGATACTTCACGTCGTTGAGCAGCGCGACGTGGCGGCTGTGCGATGTCTCGTACTCGGCGAGGAAGGCGCGCACGAGTTCGGCGAACGCGTCGCGCTCGCTGAGCCCGCGCCGCTGGCTCGCGCCCTCGACCTCCGCGATGATCAGCATCAACCGCTTCGTGTAGCGATCGAGCAGGTCGAACAGGATCGCTTCCTTGCTCTCGTAATAGTGGTAAAGACGTGCCTTCGACGTGCCGCTCGCGGTTGCGAGATCGGACATCGACGTGCTCGGGTAGCTCGTCTGCGCGAATTTCTCGGCGGCGAGATCGAGGATCTGCTCGCGCTGGGATTCGTGGTCGGGCGCTCGGGTACGGGCCATGGTCGAATGCTGAAGAGTAGCGTTAGCGATACGCGGCTGCCGCGCGCACCTGCGTGGAAGAGAGGGCGGTCGGCGCGTCGTCCTGCAACTCGAGTCGTCCGGCCGCCGCGAGTTCGCGACAGCGCCACCAGGCGATCGCGTCGCTGACGAACATCCCGCCGCGGTCGGCGCCGGCCATGATGGCGCCGACGAGCTGTCGCGCGGGCAGCCAGCCGGGTTCCGCATGCGCGACGATCAGCGCATCGAGGTCCGCGTACTGGCCGCTCTTGATCGTGTTGCTGACCCAGTAGCGCAGCTCGGCATTCAGGTGTTTCGCCTCCTGCCATTCGAGCGCGAGGCGACCGATGCGCAGCACCGAGATCGGCGCGGCCACCGGCCGTTTGCGGGCAAGCGCCGCGGGCGAGAACATCCCGGTCGAGCATGCCTGGTCGCTGCGGGCCAGCGCCGCGCGCTCGGGCGCGTCGAGGTCGGCCGCGGACAGCCGTACCTCGTTCAGGCGCTGCGGCACGTTGCGCAGATGATAGGCGACGCGCCGCAGCAGTAGCTTGTCGCCGACGCTCGGCGCGTGCCAGACGACCACCTGACCCGTGTCCATCGCGAGCTGGTCGAGGCGTGCGAATTCGTGTTCGACTTCCGCGTTCCAGTCGGGAACCTGGTCGCCGAGCACGCGCTGCCAGAAGGCGGCGCGCGTGTCGGGCGTCTCGTCGGCGCCCTTCAGCGGCCCGACGGCGAGATCGTCGAGCAATCCGACGACTAGCTCGTCGCGTCCGGCTTGTGCGAGGGCCTCGCGCAGCGACGCGGCAGCGGTGCCGCCCTGAATCACGTGAATGGTACTCATCGGCCTGTCATCAACAAAAGAAAACCGCCGGCCGGCTGGACGTTGCAACGTCCAGCCGGCCGGCGGCCCCTAGTGTAAGCGAGATGTGTGACGACGAGAAACCGGTGCGGCGCGCCGATGCGACGTCGCTCAACGCTCGTCGAAGCTCACGACGACCTTGTCGCTGATCGGATGGCACTGGCACGTGAGCACGAAGCCGTCCTTCACTTCGTGTTCCTCGAGCGTGTAGTTCTTCTCCATCCGGACTTCGCCTTCGACCACCTTCGCGCGGCACGTGCAGCACACGCCGCCCTTGCACGCGTACGGCAGTGCGAGGCCCGCGCGCAGGCCGACGTCGAGCAGGCTCACGCCTTCGTACGGCAGGCGCAGCTTGCGCTTCTTGCCGTCGAGCACGATTTCGAGGTCTGCCGCGGGCGTCTGGTCGGTGATTTCGACGACGGGCGCGCCGGCTTGCGGCAGCGGCGTGCCGAAGCGCTCGACGTGCACCTTCGCCTGCGGCACGCCGGCGGCCTTCAGCGCGGCTTCGGCCGCATCCATCATCGGCGCGGGGCCGCAGATGAACGCTTCGTCGATTGCGTCGGCTGGCGTCAGCGTGTCGAGGAATTCCGCGCATTTCGCCTGGTCGAGCACGCCGTTGAACAACTCGACGTCCTGCTGATCGTCCGACAGCACGTGGTACAGGACGAAGCGGTTCATGTAGCGGTTCTTCAGGTCCTCGAGTTCCTCCGCGAACATGATCGCGTCGGCGCTGCGGTTGCCGTAGATCAGCGTGAACGTGCTGCGCGGCTCGAGTTCGAGCGTCGTCTTCACGATCGCGAGCACCGGTGTGATGCCCGATCCGCCGGAAAACGCGACGTACTGCTTGCCGTGGTCAGCGTTCAGGTGCGTGAAGAAGCGGCCGTCCGGCGTCATCACGTCGATCGTGTGGCCCGGCTTCAGCGTGTCGAAAGCGAAGTTCGAGAAGCGGCCGCCGCGCACGCGCTTGATGCCGATGCGCAGTTCGCCGTCGCGGTCGTAGTCGGTCGTGCCGACGCAGATCGAGTACGAGCGGCGCGTTTCCTCGCCGTCGATGTGGGTCTTCAGTGTGACGAACTGGCCTTGCGTGAAGCGGTAAGCGTCGCGCAGCTCGGGCGGCACGTCGAACGAGACGGTAACGGCGTCGGCGGTCTCGGGCCGCACGTCGCGGATACGCAGCGGATGAAATTGCGGGGTCGCCATATCAGTAGGGTTTGAAGTAGTCGAAGGGTTCGCGGCAGTCGATGCAGCGATACAGCGCCTTGCAGGCCGTGGACGCGAATTGCGCGAGACGCTCGGTGCGGGCGGAGCCGCAGCGCGGGCAAACGGGCGCCGCGACAGGCGGCGGCATGAAACGCACGACGTTTTCCCGTGGCGCGGCACTACCGCACTGGCCGACGGGCGGCGCGATGCCGTACTCGCGCAGCTTGTCGCGCGCTTCCTGCGTGATCCAGTCGGTTGTCCACGCGGGCGCGAGTACCGTCTCGATCCGGTGCGGCGGCAGGTCGGCGGCCTGCAGCGCGGCGGCGATGTCCTCGGCGATCTGCGACATGGCCGGGCAGCCGGAGTAGGTCGGCGTGATCACGACTTCGAGCAGGCCGTCGTCCGCACGACGGACGTCGCGCAGGATGCCGAGCTCGCGGATCGACACGACCGGGATTTCGGGATCGGGCACCGCTTCGAGCACGTCCCACGCGCGCGCGAGCAACGGATCGTTGCGATGCGCGGCGGGTGCGGCGTTGGCGGGGGCTGCGGTCTGGACGGACATCGTCGGCTCTCCGTTGGGTCGGTCGATTACCAGGTCGCGCCGGGATGCTGGCGCGCGAGGCTCTGCATTTCCGCGAGCAGGTAACCCATGTGTTCCGAGTGCTCGCCCTGCTTGCCGGTGCTCACGTGCTGCACAGGCGCCGGCAGGGTCAGCGTCGCTTCCGCGAGCGCATCGTCGACATCCGCACGCCATACCGCTTCGAGCGCGGCCGGTGCCGGGGCAATGCCGGGCGCGGCGACGGCGTCGTCGATCGCGTCGGCTGCGAAGAATTCGCGCGTGTACGGTATCAGATAGTCGAGCGCGGCCTGCGCGCGGCGATGCGATTCGTCGGTGCCGTCACCGAGGCGCACCAGCCATTCGCGCGCGTGTTGCACGTGATAGCGGGTTTCCTTCACCGATTTCGCGGCGATCGCGGCGAGTTGCGCGTCCGTCGACGTTTCGAGCGCGGTCCACACGTGCAGCATCAGCGTCGCGTAGAGGAAGTTGCGCACGATCGTCACCGCGTAGTCCTTGTCGGCGTGCGCGGTGCCGGCGATCGGGCCGTAGTGCGGCAGTTCGGCGAGCGTGAAGTTCGCGAACTCGCGCTCGCTGCGGAAGTATGCGTAATCGTCTTCCGTCTTCGCCGCGCCGTTGAGCTGGCGTTCGAGTTCGGCTGCGTGCGTATACAGCATGCGCGCCTGGCCGATGAGGTCGAGGCTCATGTTGGTGAGCGCGATGTCTTCCTCGAGGACGGGGCCGTGGCCGCACCATTCGGCGTTGCGCTGACCGAGGATCAGCGCGTTGTCCGCAAGGCGCAGCACGTAGGAGAGGTGTTCGGGCGTGATCGTCATGGCGCGGCGTTACATGTGGTTGACTTCGTCGGGCAGCGTATAGAACGTCGGGTGACGGTAGATCTTGTCGCCCGCCGGCTCGAACAGCTCGGCCTTCTCGGCCGGGTCCGACGCGGTGATCGCCGACGACGGCACCACCCAGATGCTCACGCCTTCCTGGCGGCGCGTGTAGACGTCGCGCGCCATGCGCAGCGCCATCGACGCGTCGGCTGCGTGCAGGCTGCCGCAATGCTTGTGGTCGAGGCCCTGCTTGCTGCGCACGAACACTTCCCAGATCGGCCATTCCTTGTTCATCACTCTCTCCTGAATCCTGTATTCGATGGTTGCCGCTCAGGCGGCGTGCTGTTCGGTGCGGGCGCGTCGCTTCGCCTCGTGCGCGAGCGCGGCTTCTCGTACCCATGCGCCGTCGTTGTGCGCCTTCACCCGGGTCGCGAGGCGTTCCTTGTTGCACGGGCCGTCGCCGTTGACGACGCGCCAGAATTCATCCCAGTCGATCGTGCCGTAGTCGTGGTGGCCGCGCGCTTCGTTCCATTTCAGGTCCGGGTCAGGCAGCGTTACGCCGAGCACCTTCGCCTGGTCGACCGTCGCGTCGACGAATTTCTGCCGCAGGTCGTCGTTCGAGATCCGCTTGATGCCCCATTTCGAGGACTGGCTGCTGTGGACCGAATCGGCGTCGCTCGGGCCGAACATCATCAGCACCGGCCACCACCAGCGGTTCACCGCCTGCTGGACCATCGCGCGTTGCGCGTCGGTGCCCTTCATCATCGACAGCAGCGCGTCGAAACCCTGGCGTTGGTGGAACGACTCTTCCTTGCACACGCGGATCATCGCGCGTGCGTACGGCCCGTACGTGCAGCGGCACAGCGGGATCTGGTTCATGATCGCGGCGCCATCGACGAGCCAGCCGATCACGCCGACGTCGGCCCAGGTCGGCGTCGGGTAGTTGAAGATGCTCGAATATTTCGCCTTGCCGGCGTGCAGCGCATCGATAAGCGAATCGCGCGATACGCCGAGCGTTTCGGCTGCGCTATAAAGATAGAGGCCGTGGCCGGCTTCGTCCTGGACTTTCGCGAGCAGGATCGCCTTGCGCTTCAGGCTCGGCGCGCGCGAGATCCAGTTGCCTTCCGGCAGCATGCCGACGACTTCCGAGTGCGCGTGCTGCGAGATCTGGCGCACCAGCGTCTTGCGATAGGCGTCGGGCATCCAGTCCTGAGGTTCGATCTTGCCGTCCGCGGCCATGATCGCGTCGAACCGCGCTTGCTCGGGCGACTCGGCTGCGGCGTCGAGTGGCGCGACGTTGCCGGGGATGTCGAGGGATTGCGTGTACATGGCGGAGGTTCTCGTCCGGTTGAATGTGTGCGAAGTATAAACCAACCGACCGGTCGGTTAATAAATTTCTTGTGGATTTCCGGTCAGACTCGGGTAAACGAGAGGCGTTGGGGCGCGATCGTCGTGCGTGAAGGCGGTCCGTCGCGTGAGACGGGCGGCTTCTGCGGCACAATGCCCGCTTTCCGATGAGGATTTCGCCGATGTCATTCCGAAGCAGTTTCGTCGCGACCTTACTGGGCGCGTCCGTTTTTCTGTCGCCGCTCGCGGCCTCGGCCGCGCCCGCACCCGCCGGGTGGGTCGCTGCGTGGGCGACCGCGTTGCAGCCGATTCCCGACCTGGCTGCGCCGCCGCCGCTCTATCGCGCACCCGATGTGGCCGGGCGGACCGTTCGGCAGATTGTCTACCCGACGGTATCGGGGCGTGCCGCGCGAATTCGCGTCAGCAATGCATACGGCCGCGCGCCGTTGGTGATCGAGGATGCCGGTCTTGCGCGTGCGGGTGACGGCGCAGCACTGGCGGAACGCTCGGTTGCGCCGGTGCGTTTCGGCGGCAAGGCGTCGGTGACGCTCGCGCCGGGCCAGGAACTCGAAAGCGATCCGGTGGCGATCGACGTGACTGCCGGGCGACCGTATGCGATCAGTCTCCGGATGGGAGCGAATCAGCGGATGAGCGTCTGGCACCGTGTGTCGAACCAGTTCAATTACGTGTCGGCGCCGGGCGATCATGTGGGCGATCCAGGCACCGGCGCATTCCGTACCCGCTTTACTCAATATGCTTGGGTGACGGAACTGGCGGTCGAGGCTGGTTCCGCGCGGGCGAGTGTCGCGGCGATCGGCGACTCGATCACCGATGGACTGCGTTCGAGCCTGAACCGGAACCATCGCTGGCCGGACGCGCTGACGCGTCGGCTGATTGCGTCGGGTGCGGATGCGCTCGGCGTGGTGAACCTCGGCATCAGCGGAAATCGGCTGCTCAGCGGCTCGGCGTGCTATGGCACGTCGCTGGCGTCGCGGTTCGAGCACGATGCGCTGTCGCGCTCGGGTGTGAAGGTCGTGATCGTGCTGATCGGCATTAACGACATCAACTTTGCGGCGATGCCGCCGCGCGCGGGGCTCGATTGCGACAGCCCGCATACGCAGGTCACGGCCGGGTCGTTGATCGATGGTTATCGCCGGCTGATCGAGGCCGCGCATCGCCAGGGCGTGAAAGTATTCGGTGCGACGCTCACGCCGGCAGCGTTGCCGGCCGGACGCGAAGCGATCCGGCTCGAGGTGAACCGGTGGATTCGGAGTGGCGGCGGGTTCGACGGCGTGGTCGACTTCGACGCGATATTGCGTGATCCGGCTCACCCGAGCGTACTGCAGCGCCGGTACGACAGCGGCGATGGCATTCACCCGAGCGATGCCGGCTACGCAGCGATGGCCGAAGCGGTACCGTTGGAGCAACTGCAGGCCGCGGCCGGCGGCAAGTGATGGCGTCTTATATATAGGGGGCGATGAGCTGTGGGTAACGTCAGATTCGCAACCGGCACGTTGCTCGTTGC